>CAZKDT010000044.1:0-11929 GCA_964551515.1 uncultured Desulfobacteraceae bacterium
CAACATTTCCAACGGCAATCATGCTTTTATCTTTAATCGAAGATACAACGCTGATAAACAGTTCAGGCGCCGAAGTCCCGAATGCAACGACAGTTAAGCCGATGACAAGCGGTGTCAAACCAAGATTGCGAGCCAGGCTCGAAGATCCTTTTACCAGCCAGTTGGCGCCATAATAGAGCATCAACAGACCCATAACAAAATAGGCCAGATTAAGTATCATACACAAAAACCCCAAATAATTTAACGCGTCAAAAATTTTTTAACTTCTTGAAAATAGCAATTTATCAACGGCAACCTATTTGTGCCATCATAATGGAATAGTGGAATATTGGGAAGAATGGTGGAAATAAACTATTTTAATCGTAAAAAACGTCTTAAAACCCATCATTCCACAACTCCATCATTCCATTATTCCAATTGGGGCAAATCCCCTAAATTGTATGGTATCGTATTCCTATCAAATTTACTTAATATATGTAACCCGTTCAATCAAATAAATTGTTCAATTAAACTCCCCGGAATTTGTAACACCTCAAAAAATTATGGAAGAATGACCCGAGTCAGGAAAAATGGTTGCATATAAGCTTCGAGTTAGGGTAAAATTTTTAACGCATTAACTTGCAGTATGGGAGAATAATTGTTCCCCAGATAAGGTTGCTGAATATCCTTTGTGAAATTGAAATGAACCCATAATTTAAAAAAAGGAGAACTCGATCATGAATCAAGGCTTGTCTGAAAGCCGGACCAACATCGATGAGATTTGTATTAATACGATTCGCACCCTTTCCATGGATGCTGTTCAAAACGCCAACTCCGGCCATCCCGGTGCGCCAATGGGTCTTGCTCCCGCAGGCTATGTCTTATGGACTCGTATGATGAAACATAATCCAAAAAACCCCGGCTGGCTGGACAGGGACCGATTTGTGCTTTCGGGCGGACACGCCTCAATGCTCCTTTACAGCTTGCTTCATCTTTCGGGATATGGTGTAACCCTTGATGATATAAAAAATTTTCGCCAGTGGGACAGTAAAACGCCGGGACATCCTGAGTTCGGTCATACTCCGGGAGTTGAAACCACAACCGGTCCTCTGGGTCAGGGCTTTGCGAATGCCGTGGGTATGGCCATGGCGGAACGGCACCTTGCAGCACAATTTAATCGTAACGGATACGAAATTGTCGATCATGTCACCTATATGATGTGCGGAGACGGAGACATGATGGAAGGGCTATCTTCTGAAGCTGCATCCCTTGCCGGACATCTGGGCCTTGGCAAACTCATTTGCATTTACGATGACAACAAAATATCAATTGAAGGAAACACCGATATAACCTTTACGGAAGATGTTGCCTTGCGCTTTAAGGCTTATAACTGGCATATTCTGAACGTTGATGACGGGAATGATACGGATGCAATTTTCAATGCGCTTGAGAAAGCCAAAGCTGAGACCGAACGTCCGTCACTGATTGTTCTGCGAACCCATATTGCTTTTGGAAGCCCCAACAAACAGGATACGGCCGATGCTCACGGTGCACCCCTTGGCGAAGAGGAAGTGCGCTTGACAAAAAAAATCCTGGGTGTTCCCGACGACCTCTCTTTTTTCATACCAGAGCAGGCGTTGAATAAATTCAGAGAATGCATTAACGCAGGGAAACAAGCCGAAGACAACTGGCAGGAAACCTATCGGGCTTACAGCAAAAAATATCCTGATCTGACAAAACAATGGGTTGATGCCATGAGTGGTTTTTTAACAGAAGGATGGGATGCCGAAATCCCAGAATTTTCAGTTGCCGACGGTCCCATGGCAACCCGTTCAGCATCCGGTAAGGTTCTGAATGCCATTGCAGAAAAACTTCCCACACTGATCGGCGGTTCTGCGGATCTGGCGCCTTCCAATAAAACATATATGAACGCTTACCCTGAATTCCAGAAAGGCGCTTACCATGGCCGCAATATTCGCTTCGGGGTTCGGGAACATGCCATGGGAGCAATACTCTCCGGAATGTTCCTTCATAACGGACTACGACCTTATGGCGGGACGTTTCTTGTTTTTGCCGATTATATGAGGCCGGCAATTCGCGTTGCCAGCCTGATGAACTTGCCGATCATATACGTCTTTACTCACGACAGTATTGCGGTAGGTGAAGACGGCCCCACTCATCAGCCCGTTGAACAGCTCGCCGGCCTGAGAGCAATTCCGGGTCTTACGGTGATCCGCCCGGCGGATGCTTCCGAAACCGAACAGGCATGGCGTCAGGCTGTAAAGAACACAAGAGGTCCGGTTGCTCTGATTTTAAGCCGTCAGAAACTTCCGGTATTACCCCCGAACCCTATGGAAAATGGGTTGGCAGACGGAGCTTATATCCTGACGGATTGCAAGGGCAAACCCGATATTATCCTGATTGCCACAGGATCGGAAGTTCATATTACCCTTGAAGCCCAAAAGCGTCTTGCTCAGGAAAATGTTGCCGTCCGGGTTGTGAGCATGCCGAGCTGGGAGCTTTTCGAACAAACGCCTCAAGAATACAAAGACCGTGTGCTGTTGCCGGATGTAGGCGTACGTCTTGCCATAGAGGCCGGTTCTCCCATGGGGTGGGAGCGCTACGTCGGAAACAACGGCGATATTATCGGCATAAAAGATTTTGGTGCTTCCGCACCGGGTGGAACCGTAATGAAACAATTCGGCTTTACCCCTGAAAACATTGTTCAAAAAGCAATGGAACTTTTGAGAAAATAGTCTGTTTATTAACTGCTCGCGCGGCACCTCGCTCAATATGGGGTTATGGCTCAATCCAAATCGATTCCGTTCAGCGTAGCGACGGTGTGTTTCTCTTGGAAACCGATTGACTGTTTGAAGGGCTTTAGCACGCGTTAGACCGAGCCGAATAAAATGATGGCTTAAAAAATCAATGAGATAATTAGTGATGGATTGTTCTCAGTAACTCTGGCGCGGCTCGGGCCTACGGATGCTTAAGCACAAGTTTCAGTCGGTTGGAAAGAGATACATGTCGTCGTGGAGCGTTCTCTCTGTATACGAATTCAAATCCGTTTGCTCTGATGATCCTTTCTTATTTATTTGCTCAACAACTATGTTTTTGCTATTATAAAAATCTGCCGGTCAAAATAATGGATTTATCGTTTTTGAAATCATAAATGGAAATGAATTATGGATCAAGCCGTAAAAGAGGCCATCTATCGAGCTGTGGGAAAAGAACCCTTTGCACAGGCCTTGGAAATGGAACTTGTGGAACTGGAACTTGGATATTCCGCGGTGGAGATGACCTATAATCCACAAACCATGGACAATATTTACAGCAGAGCCCACGGCGGGGTTATTTTTGGCTTAATCGACGAAGCATTCGAGGCGGCCGGTCAGACGGAAGGGACGGTAGCCGTGGCGTTAAACGTGAGCGTAACCTATGTGTCCAGCCCCAAACCCGGGAAGCGTTTGCGGGCCGAAGCCCGGCAAGTCAGCCGGACCAAAAAGACAGCTGGCTTTGATATCAAGGTAACGGATAAGGAAGGACAGTTGATCGCCACATGCCAAGCTCTGGCGTATCGTACCGGCAAGCCCATACCCTTTCTGTGACACTGTTGTAAAAAGTCAAAGGTGCTGCTCCGCGAGGAAAAGACATTTTACGAGTTTGTTTTGCTTTAGAGGTTCAGGAGTTAAAATGCCATGCAACTCTCAAAAAACGCGCTAAAAATATTACAAAAAAGATATTTTGCCAAAGGGGAAACCTGGGAAAAATTATGTAGCAGGGTCTCCCATAAAGTGGCAGAAGCCGAAGAAAATCCTCAAGACCGTGCAACATGGGAGAAAGAATATAAAAAGATTATGATGGAGCTGAATTTTTTACCCAACAGCCCCACGTTGCGAAATTTTGGCAGAAATCAAGGGTGTGGAAGCGCCTGTTTTGTTCTTCCGATGGAAGACAGCAGACGAAGTATTTTTAAAACATTGTCTGACGCCGTGGATGTGCAGGCCTACGGAGGCGGAACAGGAATGAGCTTCTCAAGCCTTCGTCCCAAAGGGGAAAGGATCGCTTCCACCGGAGGAACGGCTTCGGGCCCGCTCTCTTTCATAGAAATTTTTGATTTCACCATCGGAGATATCATAAAACAAGGAGGCACCCGCGATGGCGCCAATATGGGAATCCTTCGGGTTGATCATCCGGATATTGAGAGTTTCTTAACCGCCAAAATTCTGGAGGGAGAACTGAAAAATTTCAATTTGTCCGTGGGCATCACAGATGCTTTTATGAATGCTGTTGAAGATGACAGGGATTATAATCTCATCTTTAATGACAAAATTTACAAAGCCCTTCCCGCACGCGAAATTTGGGAAACAATTATTGACGGTGCCTGGAAAAACGGAGAGCCGGGCATCGTTTTTTTAGATACCATTAACAGAAACAATCCCCTGCGACCCATGGGTGAAATTGAAGCCACAAACCCCTGTGGAGAGCAGCCGCTGTTGCCTTACTGTTCCTGTAACCTCGGATCCATAAATCTTTCCCGGATGGTCAGTGGCGATTGGGTTAAAGGAAAATCAAAAATTGATTGGGAAAAACTGCGCAACCTCGTTCAAATCGGCGTACGTTTCCTGGACTCGGTGATTACGGTAAATCATTATCCTATTGTAGAAATTGAAGAAATGACCTTGAAAACCAGACAGATCGGTCTGGGAATCATGGGGTTTGCCGATATGTGCATCAAACTTCATATTCGATACGGGTCCGACGCGTCTGTGAATTTGGCAAAAGAAATAATGAGCTTTATTTACGATATTGCAAACCAAACTTCCATTGGGCTGGGCAAAGAAAAAGGGATAGCGCCGATTTATGAGGATTATGAATTTTCTGTTCCAAAAAGACGAAATGGCACGCTGACAACCGTTGCTCCCACAGGTACACTTTCATTGATTGCCAATTGCTCATCCGGGTGTGAACCGAACTTTTCCTTTAGTTATACCAAAGAGTGTCTGGAGGGAGAAAAGCTTGATATGGTTCCCGATGTAGTCCGGGAATGGTATGCAAAGAAGAGAACCGAATCTTTGCCGGACTTTTTTGTCACTACAAATGATGTTTCCGTTGAGGAACACATTATGATACAGGCTGCATTTCAGAACAACGGCGTTGATTCCGGCGTCTCAAAGACCATCAATGCACCATACCATACCGATAAATCCGAGGTTTCCCAAGCCTTTTTCAAAGCATGGAAAATGGGGTGCAAGGGGATCACATTTTACCGGGAAGGTTCCCGTGATGTTCAGGCCTTATATATAAAAAAGGAAACGGCAGACCCTGAAAAAACAGTCAAATTAGATAGAGGAGAACTCAAGCATCGTCCCAGGGCCACCACCGGACCGAGCCTCAAAATGAAAACCGCCTGCGGTAAACTCTATGTTGATCCTCATTTCGACAAAGACGGAGTGGTGGAAGTTTTTATCAGGACCGTAGGCGGAGGTTGCGCAGCAAACACCAAGGCGCTAGGGGTGCTTTTGTCTTACTGTCTCCGGGCCGGTGTGTCTCCTGAAAAGATAATTCGATCCATGAAATCTATCCATTGTCCTGCGTGTACAAAGGCAATTTCCGCAGGAAAAGATGTTGAAGTGAACAGTTGTGCGGCCGGCATGGGCAAAGCCCTTGAGGTCGCCATAGAAAATGCGGACTTATACCGTGAAGTTGCAAAACGGATTCAAGATGCAAACATTCATTTTAATGAAACTAATATAGAAAAAATCAAAGATGTTTGCTGTCCCGATTGTGGCGCACTGGTTCATCGGGCTGAGGGTTGTATGATTTGCTCCAATATGGAATGTGGGTGGAGCCGGTGCTAACCAACGGTTTACTTCAGGGCACGTCAGTTAAACAGCTAATTGCATGGAATAAATAAAATTGCCGGCTAATGAAAATCATGAAAATTTCAAGCACCAAAATACAAATCTCAAATAAATCTTAATGACCGAAATTAAAAATTCAAAACAGATAGAATGATGGCAAGATATCCAATAACTGATTGAAATGTTTTGGTCATTGGAATTTGTAATTTTGATATTGTTTGATGTTTGAGTATTGTGATTTGGGATTTTAGTACAGTATCTGGGGAATCAAGTCGCTTCTATTTGAATCGGTTAGAGTTAATTTTGAAGTTTACCTCCGTATATATTATTCTCGGTTGACATGTAACCGACTTTTATTTAGAGTAATTTTTGTCTGGAAATCTGATTTTTATCATTTGCCTTAGTCTTATTTCAATTTTTAATTTTATGGAGAGGTGTTTCAAAATGGCTAATAAATGGGTATATCTTTTTGGTGAAGTTGAAGAAGCGAAAAACTATGTTGGTGGTGATTGGGAAAACGTACGCGGATTGTTGGGCGGCAAGGGTGCCAATTTAGCGGAAATGGTGCGCATTGGAATGCCGGTTCCCCCCGGTTTTACCATAACTACCGAGGCTTGTAATGCTTATTTAGCGGCAGGTGGCGCCTTTCCAACAGGGCTGAGTCAACAGATAAAAAAAGGGATGCAAACTGTCGAAGCTGCCACCGGCAAGAAATTCGGTGATCGAAAAAATCCATTATTGATTTCATGCCGAAGCGGCGGCAAGTTCTCCATGCCGGGTATGATGGACACGGTGCTCAACATCGGTCTCAATGACGAAACCGCCATGGGCATGATCGAATTAACCGGCGATGAACGATTTGTGTACGATTCTTATCGCCGGTTGGTACAAATGTTCGGTAGTGTTGTAATGGGTGCTCCGGATGAGGCTTTTGAGGAAATCATTACCCAAGCCCGTCTTAAAGCAGGTGTCAAGACCGATACGGAATTGACCGCCGATGCTTGGAAAGACGTGACGGATAAATTTAAATCCATTTTCAGACAACATGCAAACCGCAATTTTCCAGCCGACCCAAATGAGCAGCTGCTTTTGGCCACCGAAGCGGTTTTTAAAAGTTGGAATGGCAAACGGGCGGTGGACTATCGCAATGCTGCCGGTATTCCACATGATCTGGGTACCGCGGTCAGTATCCAGACCATGGTTTTTGGCAACATGGGTAATGACAGCGCCACCGGTGTCGCCTTGACGCGTAACGGAACCACCGGAGAAAATCATATAGAAGGCGATTATCTTACCAATGCACAGGGGGAGGACGTGGTTGCCGGGATACGCCTGACCCATGACATCTCAAAACTCAAAGAGGAAATGCCCACGGCATATGAAGAATTCGAGCAGATCACCAGAAACCTGGAGAAACATTATCGTGATATGCAAGATGTTGAGTTTACAATTGAAAAGAACAAACTGTGGATGCTCCAGACGCGCGACGGCAAACGTACGGCCCAGGCCGCTGTTCGCATAGCGGTGGATATGGTGGAAGAAGGTTTGATTACACGGGAAGAAGCGGTTATGCGTGTTTCTCCCGAGCAGGTTGATTTTTTTCTTCATCCGCAATTTGACCGTGAAGCCATCAAAAAGGCCAAAGCCTCAGGCGAAATGTTGGCTACCGGCCTAAATGTTTCGCCGGGCGCGGCCTATGGCGTGGTTGCCCTTGACGCAGATATCGCTGAAGCATGGGCCAAAAAAGAAGGCAAAGAGGTCATTATGGTACGTCCTGAAACCCGCCCGGACGACGTACACGGCATGCTGGCTGCCCAGGGGATTCTTACCAGCCGGGGGGGGCGAACCAGCCATGCAGCTTTGGTTGCCCGGCAATTCGGCAAGCCGGCCGTAGTAGGGGTTTCGGAGCTCAAAATAGATATGGCTCATCGCCAGATGAGTGTAAATGATCTAATTATCAAAGAAGGGGACTGGATTTCCATCGATGGCACGGTGGGCGAAGTTTACATGGGCAAGCTCAAGACCATGGTTCCTGACATTAAAGATCAGTGGCTGATGAAAATACTCTCCTGGGCGGATGAGTTTCGTCTTTTGGGTGTCTGGACCAATGCCGACTATCCGGCAGACGCTCAACGCGCACGAGATTACGGTGCAGAAGGAATCGGCCTGTGCCGGACGGAGCACATGTTTTTTGAAGCCGAGCGACTCCCCTTTGTACAAAAGATGATCATGACAGATTTGCCGAGTGAACGGCGCGAGGCGCTTGAGGCGCTACTCCCCTTTCAGCGCGAAGACTTTGCCGGTCTTTTCCGCGTGATGGACGGTCTGCCGGTGATCATTCGCCTGATCGATCCGCCGTTGCACGAATTTTTACCCAATTATGTTGATTTGATGCGAGATTTAACCGACTGTAAGATTCGTCTGAAAGAAGCCGGCACTCTTGCTGAAATCAACAGGCTGCTGGATCAAATCAACAAAGAAGAGCAAATACTTAAGCGGGTCGAAAGTCTGCATGAATCCAATCCCATGCTGGGTCTGCGTGGTGTGCGCCTGGGGATTCATATTCCGGAACTGATCTCCATGCAGGTTCGTGCCATCTTTGAGGCTGCGTGTATGGTGGCCAAAGAGGGCATCGACGTTCACCCCGAAGTGATGATCCCCCTGACCTGCCATGTGAACGAGCTAAAAGTTCAGCAAAAGGCCCTTGAGGCCGAGGCCAAAAAGGTTATGAAAGAACAGGGCATTAAGCCGAAGTACAAGTTCGGAACCATGATCGAAATACCCCGTGCCGCCCTTACCTGTGACCAGATCGCGGAATATGCCGCCTTTATATCTTTTGGAACCAATGATCTGACCCAGACAACCTTCGGGATATCCAGAGACGATGCCGAAGCCGGGTTTTTGATTGAATACATGGAAAAAGAGATCCTGACGGAGAATCCTTTTGCGATTATCGACAGGGACGGCGTGGGCCTGCTTATGAAAATGGCAGTTGAAAAAGGACGGGCCGTAAGACCCGACCTGGAATGCGGTATTTGTGGTGAACATGGTGGTGATCCCGAATCTATCCAGTTATGCCATGAACTTGGATTAACGTATGTTTCGTGCTCCCCTTTCCGGATTCCTGTGGCACGCCTGGCCGCCGCACATGCAGCACTGCGTGACAAAAAAACAAAAAGTTAATGCGGATTTTAAGTTTAAGGAGGAAGTGTACAATGGCACTTTTTCTGGTTCAGCACGGCTATAGTTTGTCAAAAGACAAAGATCCGAAAAAAGGTCTTTCACCAGAGGGAATCGCTGAGACAAAGCGTATCGCAGAAGTGGCCAAATCATATAATGTTCTTGTGTCAGGCATAACTCACAGCGGCAAGACCAGGGCTCGCCAGACCGCTGAAATCATTGCATCTGTCCTGGAACCTGAAGGTGGAGTCGAAGAGAGCAGCGGGCTGAATCCTATAGATGATGTAACCGCTTTTGCCCATAAAATTGACAGCGCGGCCAATCGCATGCTTGTGGGTCATCTGCCTTTTATGGAAAGGATGACGTCATATCTAATAACAGGGTCCATTGAAAAGCCGGTCTTTAAATTCCAAAACAGTGGTATCGTATGCTTGGACAAATACCCGACCACCTCTTTGTGGGTAATCAAATGGACCCTTATGCCCGATATCGGGTAATACAGGCTATGAGACCTTTGAAAAACGCCCCCTTTTGCCCAATCCCGGCGTCAGGCTCAAATTTTAATCCTCGAAATACTCAATGTATGTCTGTGGTTAAAATTTTCACCTTTCTTGGGCTTGAACAAAATTGAACGTTTTTCAAAGGTCTCGCTACTGTATTACTGTTCACCCGACATTTTGACCTTTTCCGTCAATGTTGCCGACCTCTCAATTATGAAGCCATTCTTGATTTCTCCACATATTTTCGTATGCCCTTTATGATCCCCTCGCACAAATGCTCCTGATAGCTTGCACTGCTCAATCGTTTGCATTCCCTAGGATTGCTGATAAACGACGTTTCTATCAATACGGCGGGCATCCGTGCGCCAAGAAGCACATAAAACGGTGCCTTTTTAACCCCGTTGTTTTTGACTTGAGTGTATCTTGATCTTAAATACTTGTATGAAGAATCCTGAATATAACTTGCCAGGAGGCTGGATTCATCAATTTTTGTGTTTTGCATAATATCTGTTAAAATGGTTTGCAAATCACTGATGTTCTTTGTTGAAGTGGCATTTTCACGGGCCGCCACCGTTATCTCCGAATTCTCTGTGGCCAGGTTCAGAACATAGGTCTCAATTCCGTATGTACTTTGATTTTCGGAATCATTGGTATGTATGGATATAAAAAGATCTGCATTTTTTGTGTTTGCTATTGCAGTACGTTCTTCAAGTGTAAGATAGGAGTCGATAGTCCGGGTCATGAGAACTTCGTACAGAAGCTTTTTCCGGATTTTTTTTGCAAGCCGTCCGGCAATTTGAAGGGCAATATCTTTCTCATACACTTTTTTTAAATAGCCGGAAGATCCATAATCGTGTCCTCCGTGGCCCGGATCCACAACGATTAGGGGACAATCACGTCGCGCTTGTTTGGTTGAAAGTATTTTTGTCGGCGTTTTACCGGTAGGTGCCGTAGACCCAGCAACCATAGAATCTCCTGACATATCCAGGACCACTCTGAACGGGTTTTTGAGTGAAAATATTTTATATGTATCAATAGATTTGATATCGACCACAACCCGAACCACATGGGGTGTATACTGGCCGGCACGCACATCTCTGAGCAACTCATCGTTGATGGGTGTAAATTTTTCTATTTTTTTTCCTTGTATGCTGTTTTTTAAATCAACATACAACCGCTGGGGCTTATTAATGGAAGAATCTTTTTTAAGGAGTCTGTGGGTAAAGGATGTTTCCCTGTTGGCATCGATCACGATACGGGTATAGGTGGGATTGGACCAGTGACGAATTCCTGTTATGGTTGTGATGTTGCCAACCGTTTTTCGGTTACTCTGGTGCGTCCGAGACGTTGCCGGGATATATTTTTTTCTTGTGTTGCACGCCTGAGTTCCTGTTTTTGACCTTCTGCTTTCCGATACGTCTGTTTCAAGGGCGCGTATCGCCGCCGCTGCTTTTGCCCGGTATCTGCTTTTGGGATAACGTTTTATAACCCCCCTGAAAATATCTATGGCTTCATGTTTATCAGAGTTTCGATACGATTGTATGTAAAGTTCGCCATAAAGCTTTCCGGACATATACATGCACGCGGACGCCCAGGGATCTGCTGGTTCTTGTTTGTAAACGTCCTGAAATTGTTTTATACACCTCAGCCAGTTATATCTGTATTTTTGACTTTCTATATCTCTTCGAAGCTCATAATAGCATGATTCAGCCTTACAATACCGTTTTTTTGCCGTGACAGCACATGAAACGCAGATCTGAAAAATTGCAAAACCCCATATAATGAGCAAGCAAGTCTTGATGAACTCTTTATGCCATATCATACTCGAATCTTTCATAAAAATTAATGAGAATCTTGTGTTATGTTTATGTAAAACATTTTAAATTGAGGGCGTTATAAAAAGTCCAACTTCTGAGTTGCGCTGCATTTCTTGTTACTGCGCCATACTATAAGTACCAGTTATTCCTTGTAATTTGTGCTTCCTGAATTTGAGATTTTTTGCTTTGCTATCAAAATCTGACTTTTACAAAACTCTTTTAATTATACAGCAAATAAGACAAAATAGCCAGAAAAATTGATTGGTTCAAAAACCCCTCGTGTACATGATGCCTGCAATGGAATCCCGGTTTTCCTTATAAACAGAAAGCGTTAGTATGACAGACAGGGTGTACTGGTTTAATCGGGCAGGCAAAGATCTTGATGGAACAGCGTTGTAATTTGAAAAAGGCAAGGGGAATTTAATTGCTGTAAGCATGACTATTGCGAAACAAAACATAGCCAAATTCGAACAATCATATATGTCAAAATATGATTTGACTAGGATTTATTTTTTTATTAAAAGAAAAGGTTCTAATTGATCCCCAGTAGCTCAGTTGGCAGAGCAAGTGGCTGTTAACCACTGGGTCC
>CAZKDT010000045.1:0-11927 GCA_964551515.1 uncultured Desulfobacteraceae bacterium
CTGACACCCGACACCTGAAACCTGAGGGCAAGTGTCCAATTTTCATGCAATCCCCAAAAATTAAGGAGTCACGATTATTTTTTCAAGATGAATGACGAGGTCTGTACAGAGGGAGGAAAATATTTAAAGTTCAATTGGGGCACAAAAAATGTTGACTTTTGTGGGCTAATGGGGCGATTATTTTAACCTTGTGAAACTTTTTTTCTATTTCACTGGGGCCATGTCCAAGTTAACAATATAAGTCTACCCTATAGTTGCATAAATAACATGATAAAATGGGTTTAAAAACAATAATTACAAGCTATTCAATCTGTTTTAACTGTTCTGCTGGAATAAACTCCAGATGGCATCCTGAAATCAGTGAAAAACAGCCCTATTATTTACCCTACGGGAAAGCCGATGACACCGCATCTCCAGCGTTGTCAAGGGCTTGCGGTAAATTACTACAGCTGCACCCTTGACGCCTTGGATCTGCAGCACCCTCGACTTTTGCAACGTTAGGGTCTAATAAATATCTCTATTTTCAATAAAATGTAGAATTTCCGAGACGCTAAATTAGGAGCTATTAAAAGGTCATTAATATCAGGCGATTATAGAATTTTCGAGACCTTAAAGGAGCAAAGTTAATTGAAAATATTAATAGTTGGTGCCGGTGAAGTAGGCTTTCATATTGCAAGTCATCTGGCGCGGGAAAACAAAGATGTTGTGATTATTGACAAGGACCCTGCTGCCATTCGACATGTATCTGATAATATTGATGTTCAGGTAGTTAACGGATCAGGTAGCAGTCCGGTGGTTTTGGAGGAATCCGGTATCAAAGAGGCTGAGATACTCCTTGCGGTCACGGATAGCGATGAAATCAACCTTGTGGCATGTCTGGTTGCAAACCTGATTTCTCCATTAACAAAGAAACTGGCGCGCATTCGGCATGCCGACTATGATAAATATAATGAGATTTTCCGTGAGCACCCACCACATATTGACACGCTGATTAATCCCGAAGTCGAAGTTGTTAAGACAATTAACAGGCTTATAAAGGTGCCCTGTGCAGTGGAAGTCGAAGAGTTTTCTGATGGTCGTGTTAAATTTGTGAGTATACACTTAGACGAATCGGCACGACTGGCCGGTGTCTGTCTTCGCAACATTTATTCCGTGACTGGAAAAAAGAGTCCCCTTATTTCTGCAATTGTTCGAGATGAAGAACTGATTATTCCCGGGGGAGACCATAGGCTCAAGGCGGGAGATCTTATTTATTTTATCAGTGAAAAAGATAGACTTATAGAATCCTTGTCGATTTTTGATAAACATGTTGAGCCGATTAATCGAGTTATGATTATCGGTGGCGGGAGCATTGGATTCAGGCTGGCTACCCTGCTTGAAGAGGACTCTGTTTACACCAAAATAATTGAAAAGAACCCGGACCGTTGCACCGAACTTGCCGAGAAACTTAATAAGGCTGTGGTGCTTCATGGTGACGGTTCTGACCAGGATCTACTTAAAGCAGAGAATATCCGGAATATGGATGTTGTGGTGACACTTACAAACGATGAGGAAACCAATATTTTAACCTCCCTTCTTGCCAAACGGATGGGGGCGCCTAAAATAATTTCAAAAATCAGCAAATTCAGTTACTTACCCTTGATGTCGATGATAGGTCTGGAACAGGTTGTAAGCCCGAGACTTTCTGCTATAAATACCATTATTCAGCATATACGGCGAGGGAAAGTGCTCTCGACCAAATCTATTAAAGATGAACAGGCTGAAATCATGGAGGCTGTGGCCCTGGAAACTTCAGACATCGTCGGCAAGCCCATAAAGGAAATCTCCATGCCGAAAGGGACCCTGGTCACCGGTATAATTCGTAATGATTCCGTCATTATCCCTACTGGAGAAAGTGTTATTGAGCCCGGTGACAGGATCATCATTTTTGCAAAAAGACAAGCCATCCCCAAGATCGAAAAAATCCTTGCAGTGAAACTGGAGTATTTTTAAATGCGGTGGTCTTTTATCCTGAATATTGTCGGAATGTTAATCTTTTTTTTGGGGATATGTATGATATTCCCTCTTTTTTTTGGTCTTTACTACAAGGATCACAGTGTTATTCCTCTGGCTCAGTCCATGGGAATAACCATTGTTTCCGGATTATCACTGATTATTTATTTTAGGGGATCAAAGGTAGAATATATCAGCCATCATGAAGGAATGGCGATTGTAGCCATCGGTTGGACTGCCGTAGGATTGTTCGGTGCATTCCCCTTTTATCTGGGAGCTGAATTTGGCACTTTCGTTGATGCGTTCTTTGAATCTGTTTCCGGATTTACGACCACCGGATCATCGATTTTAACGAATATAGAAGCGGTATCAAAAGGGCTTCTTTTTTGGCGATGCTTTATCCAGTGGTTGGGCGGAATGGGAATCATTGTTTTATCCGTGGCGATCCTTCCTTTCCTGGGTGTCGGGGGAATGCAGTTATATAAGGCAGAAGTTCCGAGTCCTGTTCCCGATAAGCTTAAGCCGCGTATCAGAGATACCGCCACGATCCTTTGGAAAGTTTATGTTCTGATTTCTTTGTGGGAGATTATTCTTCTGATGATAGGGGGAATGGATTTTTATGATGCTCTGTGTCATACTTTCACAACCATGCCCACCGGCGGATTTTCAACCAAAAATGCTTCCATCGCCTATTTTGACAGTGTCTATTTTGATACGGTAATTATTATCTTTATGCTCCTGGCCGGAATTAATTTTTCACTTCATTACCAGTTCCTAAGGGGAAAGCCACTTGCATTCTGGCGGGATTCAGAGTGCCGGTTTTTTTTTGGTACAGTTCTTTTGCTGATAGTTGTTGTGACTTTTAATGTTTATGGAACGGTATACGAAACCATGGGCCGGGCTCTCCGATTTGGTTCATTTCAGGTGGTTTCCATTGTTACCACAACGGGTTATGTCACAGCAGATTACGAACTATGGCCTTCCATGTCTCAAATTATCCTACTCTTATGTATGTTTTTGGGGGCATCCGCGGGCTCCACCGGTGGAGGAATGAAATGCCTCCGTGTCATGCTCTATTTTAAATACTGCTACAAAGAACTTTTTTTGCTAATCCACCCCCGTGCAGTAAAGCAAATAAAAATCGGGGGGGTGCCTGTTCCGGAAGATGTGGTTCGGAGCGTACTCGGGTTTATGGGCCTTTACATAGGGCTTTTTGTTTTTTCCACTGTGCTGATTGCAAGTATGGGGGTTGATTTTATAACCTCAATCTCTTCGGTTGCAGCTACCATGGGAAATATAGGGCCTGGCCTGGGGATGGTGGGCCCGGTTGATAACTTTGCCAGGATACCCTATCTGGGCAAGTGGGCGCTCATATGGTGCATGCTTCTGGGAAGGCTTGAGATATATACGGTGATCATCCTTTTCGTGCCGGAATTCTGGCGAAGATAAAAAAAAGCCGCATCCATAATTTATTGAGGTGTTACAAAAGGAGGATCTTGAGGTCTATAAAAAACTGAACATGCTTCATGACACTGACACCTGACACCAAATAGCCATGGCAATCTTAGCAAACAACGCTCTTGATTTACACCATGGGTGACCCCGTTTAACTTTGTTTTTTGTTGACATTTCAGCTCCGAAATTATAATATGTAATTCAAAATATTAAAGTATAGATAATAAAATATGAAAATTGGAGAACGTGGTCAGATTACTATTCCTAAAAGCATCCGTGCAAAATACGGATTTATTCCCCAAATTGAAGTCGATTTCGTGCCCCAAAAAAAAGGTATCGATTCGAAAAAAAACAAAACATGTCAGCCCTGTTGACCAAGTATTTGGTATTTTACAAAAAAACGTTCGAACGGATCCTTATATTGAATCGATAAGGGGCAGATGATTACCCTCGTTGATACCAGTGTCTTGCTTGATATCTTTTGCCTGATCTAAAATGGGGACAGAACTCAAAAATATGCTTGGAACAGGCATTTAAGCAGGGATCACTCATCATCAATGAAATCATTTTAAAGAAAAGATCTGCTTTGTTCTTGTTCGCGACGGCTCAAAGTGCTTCATTTTAATGTGTTCTGATTTGACCCTGTCAACTCAAGATATCATACGGTCTTACAGTTACCGGTTTAAGATCGAAGTCAGTTTCAAGGTGCTAAAACACCTGATGGGAGTGTTTTTCTATCGCTTTTGGACCACCGCCTGGCCGCGCATTGACAAGTGAAATGTGAGTGATTTGTCTGCAGCCGGTGATCCGCGTTCTCGCAGATTAATCAGGCAGAAAACAAACGCCATTGAAGCTTTTGTAAATTTTGGCTGTATTACCACCAGCATTCTTCAAATCGTTTCTCTGAATTTCCATGAAACGATTTGAAGAAATATCTTGGATGGCTTAGAACAGTGACCTCAACAATTCCCTCAGAGGAAGTTGTCAAGTCAGTCATCCAGGAGGAGTACTGCCATAATTTTCGCTTTTTCAGCAATAGCGCGATTTATCGAATAATTATATCAAAGAGCAGAAAGTATAACTATATCAACATGGGTATAAATCAAGATTGTTGGTGATTTAGCTCAAGCAATCCAGGTGTCAGTGTTCAGGTGTCAGCTCTTACGTTCGTCCTCCTGACACCTGACACCTGACACCTGACACCCGACAGCCGACACCTGAGGGCAAGTATCCAATTTTCATGCAATCCCCCAAAAATTAAGGAGTCACGATTATTTTTTCAAGATGAATGACGAGGTCTGGATGAGTTACAATTGGAATGTTGGAATATTGGGTTCCGGGTTTTTGGCTCGGAGAGTCTCAAGAAAAACACCCCGGGTGCTGAAATAATTAGGAAGTTGTAAAATATGCCGCTTTTTAAACCAGCCTATATTGAAACTTCTAAAAAGGGATTGCTTTTGGAAAAGATTGAGAAAGCATATAAAATTTTAAAATCCTGCACCCTTTGTCCCAGAAGATGTAAGGTAGATCGCCTATCCGGTGAAACCGGTATATGCAAAACAGGCAAAAAAGCATATGTTTCGAGCTTTAATTCTCATTTTGGAGAAGAGGACCCTCTGGTTGGCACCCATGGATCCGGCACCATTTTTTTTACCCACTGCAATCTTTTGTGCATCTTCTGCCAGAATTACGACATCAGCCACCTGGGTCATGGTGAACAGATATCCAATGAAAAGCTTGCCGGTATGATGCTGCATTTACAAAAGGCCGGATGCCACAACATCAATTTCGTTACGCCATCCCATGTCGTGCCCCAGATCCTTTCCGCCCTACAAATAGCGGTCGATAACGGTCTTTCGGTGCCCCTGGTTTATAACACAGGGGGGTACGACCGTGTTGAAACCCTGAAACTGCTTGAAGGGGTATTTGATATCTATATGCCGGATTTTAAATTCTGGAATCCTGAAATTGCAAAAGCCCTTTGCGACGCCGAAAATTACCCGGAGGTGGTTCGAAAAGCGCTTATTGAGATGCATCGCCAGGTTGGCGATCTTGTCACCGATGAATCGGGTATAGCCCAGCGGGGGCTTTTGGTAAGACATCTTGTTCTACCCCATGGACTTGCGGGGACACGTGAAGTAATGAGGTTTATTGCAAATAAAATTTCATCCAACACTTACGTAAATATAATGCCTCAGTACAGGCCCTGCGGCAGAGCTTCAGAAATAGAGGGACTTTCTGATTACCTTTCACAAGAAGATTATAAAACAGCTTTGCAGGAAGCATGGGAAGAAGGAGTTGAACGACTCGACAGCCGAAAACGCAGGTTTATGTTTCTGTAACTTGTTTGGTCCGAATTCCTGACAAAGAATTCCATTGACTTTTTGTTGAATGATAGTTCAATTGTTGTATCTAAAAAAATAGGCTTGAAAAAATTTGCGAGAGTGCAAGGCTAACAATGAAATTCTGTTCAGTGACGATAATGATTCTGCTGTTGTTATTCAGCAGCGTAGCTTGGGCCGAACGATGGGCCGTTGTGGTTTCGGCGGCCAATGTACGGTCCGGACCCGGAGAACATACCGATATTTTATGGAAAGTTGAAAAATACTATCCCCTGAATGTATTTAAAAAGTCCGGGGAATGGTATCATTTTAGAGATTTTGAAGGAGATGAAGGGTGGATTTTCAAATCGCTTGTCAGTAACATCCCGACGATTATTACAAAAAACGAAAAATGCAATATTCGATCCGGTCCGGGCACCGGTTTTTCCATAGTGTTCACGGTTGAAAAAGGAGTTCCATTTAAGGTTATAAAACGCAAAGGAAGCTGGATTTACATTGAGCATGCTGACGGGGATAAAGGTTGGATTTTTAAGTCGCTGGTCTGGTAAGATCCGGTTATTGATAATTCACAAAAGACAACGAACTGAGGGGCTTCGGCCCAATTGATATAATGGAATGATGGAATAATGTTTCTCGGTCAGAAATTTAAGAACAGAAAGCTTGTCGTGGGGGTTGGATCGGCTCTTGTGGATATACTTGTCCGTGAAGACGATGATTTTTTACAGAAAACCGGTGCGATAAAGGGCGGGATGAAATATGTTGACAAAGAGTTCATAGAGCTGACAATGTCACAAACATCCAAGAAACCCACTATGGTTCCGGGAGGTTCTTCCTGCAACACGGTTATAGGTATTGGCAAGCTCGGTGGCCATACCCGCTTTGTCGGCAAAAGAGGCAAAGGTAAACTAGGTGGATTTTTTGAAACCAATTTAAGAAAAAACAATGTCGATCCGGTGCTTTTTAAATCATCTTCATTCACCGGTAGAGTCCTTTCCATTATCACACACGATGCACAACGTTCCATGTTTACATTCCTTGGCGCATCTTCAGAAACACAACCCGAAGAAATCACCAAAAAATGTTTTGAAAATGCGGCAATTGTTCATATGGAAGGGTATCTTCTGTTTAACGAAGATCTGATACTCGCCGCCTTAACTGCCGCAAAAGAGGCCGGAGCGCTGGTATCTCTTGACCTTGCCAGTTTTACGGTTGTTGAGGAGTCCAAAGTCTTTTTGAAAAAAATTGTAAAAGATTTTGTTGATATTCTGCTGGCCAATGAGGATGAAGCGCTGGCCTTTACAGGATATTCGGATGAAATAAAAGCGACCGACTCACTTTCGGAATACACGCAAATTGCGGCGCTTAAAGTGGGAGCACGGGGAAGTTACATTGCCCATGGCGACAAAATTATAAAAATTGAACCCATGGTACGCGACATCGCTGTTGATACTACAGGAGCCGGAGACCTATGGGCATCGGGTTTTCTGTTTGGACTGGTTAACGGCTATAGTCTTGAACAATGCGGCAACCTCGGATCAGCATGTGGTTATGAAGTGTGTCAGGTAGTAGGAGCAAACATCCCGGAACAAGGCTGGCAGAGAATAAAAAAATATTGGAGGAATCATGGTAAAAAAAAGGGTGTCCCGATCTCGGAAAAGAGACCTGAATGAACCTGATGAGTTTATAACCTTTTGGACAAAAATATTTGGATGGATCTCAAAATATAAGCTGCTATTTTCAAGCGCTTTGGGGGTTATGATTGCCATTATGATTGTCATTATGGGAATAGTGTACTTTATAAAAAAATCTGAGGATAAAGCTTTTGCTTTGCTTCAGCGAGGAGTTGTCAAATACCAGACAAAATTAAAAGACGGCACTCCGGAAAAAGCCTTTCTTGATGTGGAAAAGGATTTTCAGCTTATTATGGATAAGTATTCAAATAGGAATGCGGGTAAACTGGCAAATTTTATTTGTGCGAATTTTTCTTATACTGCCAAAAATTATGACAAGGCAATAGAGCTTTACAATAAATCGCTAATAAATTTTAATGACGAGCTGTTTATTAAAGACTTAATCTTAAAAGGACTGGGCTATGCTTACAAAGCAAAAAAAGATTTTAAAACCGCAGCCGGGTATTTTGAAATCATTGCTTCAGAGCCTGATTATACCCTCAAAGACGAGGCTCTTTTCAACTTGGGAGAGCTTTATGCCGCCTTGGGTGATCATGATAAGAGCATAACTGCCTTTAAGAAGATTCTATCTGATCATCCCGGTTCCATGTATATTGAAATTGTAAAGGAAAAGGTAACAGGGTAGGCATTTTTCGACAAAAAAAATGACCAATCGGACCCATTCCGATCAGTCATTTAGGAGGAAAACAGATGAAAAAATTATTAGGTTACAGATCAATACTGCAATTTGCTTGCCAAAACGAGGTGTTTGGATCGATAATTTTTTGATATATCGTATAATGTATAAATTCTAGTGGGTTACATTAATAAATATTTAATATATCCCTCTATATACCCCTCTATATTTCCCATGACAATTTTCTGAAAATCCTAAATAGTTCAAATTTTTGAACCATCTTTATAGCCAAGCTATGTAACCTACTATTTTGACGGGAAATAATCCAAAACCCTTGTGGTTCAAATTTTTGAACCATCTTTATAGCCAAACCACATAACCTACTATTTTGACGGGAAATAATCCAAATGTATCTCAGTTCAAATTTTTAACTTTAAACACTTCAAGGCTGTCAACCTAAAAAAGCTTGTTTATTTTTAGTAAATATCCTGATGGGTTAGCCTGAATTTTTGTAACATCTCAATAATTTCTGGTGGGGTGTAAATCAAGACTGTTGTTTGCTAAAATTGCCATGGCTATTTGGTTTCAGGTGTCAGGTTTCAGGAAGCATGTTCAGTTTTTTATAGACCTCAAGATGCTCCACGTCCATATAATTGCTATTGGTCACCTCATTTTCCCCTTAAATCTTAATACTGAAACCTGACACCTGACATTTTAAAAAAGGTTTCGGAACCACGCTTTGTCAATATGCAAGGATCAGCGTTTACCAACGGTCTTAATTTACACCCGTTCTGGTGTATTAAATGGTGATATTGAGCCGGATGCATAATTTATTGAGATGTTATGAATTCTCATGTTAAAATAAAAAATCAGTGTTTTGAACCTGCTTCCAATTTAAATTTTTTAATTTTCCAGTTGAGCCCGCTTTTACCAATGCCGAGTAATTCTGCGGCCTGAGATTGAACGTTGTTTGTCAATCTCAACGCCCTAATAATCATTTTTTTCTCTATCATTGTAAGAACTTCATCTAATTTTGTGTTTGCAGGTATTGCTTCAATATGCAACGTATTGTAAACATTTTCCTTAAATTTTTTGGGAAGATCTGATATCTTTATCTTGCTGTTTTGACACATAACCATAGCCCGTTCAATAACATTTTCAAGTTCACGGACATTACCTGGCCAACTATAATCGTAAAAAAGACGTTCCACTTCCTGATCGAGACCGGTTACAGGATTTGTGGATTTTCGTTCCTTTCCATATTTGTTTATAAAATGGTTCACAAGCGGGAGAATATCCTCCGCACGCTCCCTTAAAAGGGGGATGACAATATGGACCACATTTAATCGATAGTAAAGGTCTTCTCTGAATCTTCCCTGTTCCATCTCTTCTTTGAGATTTTTGTTTGTTGCGGCAACAATACGAATATCGACCGAAATCGGTTTAATACCTCCAACCCTTTCAAAATTTTTTTCCTGAAGCACCCGTAACAGTTTTACCTGGAGGCTTTGTGACAGTTCTCCTATTTCATCAAGAAACAGGGTACCCCTGTCGGCCAGTTCGAAACGACCTTTCTTCATAGCTACGGCACCGGTGAACGCCCCTTTTTCATGGCCAAAAAGTTCGCTTTCGAGTAGAGATTCGGCAAGTGCGCTGCAGTTCACGGCAACAAAGGGCTTGTCTCGCCGCAAGCTGTTAAAATGAATTGATTTTGCTGCCAGTTCCTTGCCGGTGCCGCTTTCACCTTCAATCAAAACAGTAGTCGTGGTCGGCGCAACTTTTCTTATGATTTCAAAAAGATCATGCATTACCTTGCTTTTTCCGATGATGTTTCCGAAACTATATTGTAATTCAACAGCATTTCTTAGTTGCCGGTTCTCTTTGATCACCCGATACATAGAAATGGCCTTATTCACATAAAGAATTAACCTTTCGTTGTCGAAGGGTTTGAGGATATAGTTGTAAGCGCCTTTCTGCATAGCTTCTACAGCTTTATCCACTGTACCGTGAGCCGTCATCATAATAACCGGAAGCTCTTCATCTTTGGTCTTGATCTTTTCTAAAAGTTCGATACCGTCCATGGAAGGCATTTTCATATCGGTAAGGACCAGGTCAATATCGGTGTTTTTCAGGATTTCAAGGGCCTCAGCTCCGCTGTTGGCCGCAAAGGTTTCAAAACCTTCTTCTTCGAGAACCGCACCTAAAATAAGCGGATAATTTTTTTCATCATCTACAATCAGGACAGTCTCCATGACTATATTCCTTGCTCCACGGGTATTCTTACGGTCACTTGGGCGCCGCATACCGATCTGTTGATAATCTGGACGCTCCCACCGTGAGATTCAATAATATTTTTTACAATACCCAACCCCAGTCCGGTCCCTTTTATCTTGGTTGTAAAAAAGGGATCCCAAATTTTTCCCAGAATATCTTCTGAAATGCCTTCCCCTTGATCTTCAAAAAGTATTTCTACAGCATTATCACTTGAACAGATTTGTACATTAATTTTACCACCTTGTGGCATTGCCTGCATGGCATTAATCAAAATATTAAGAAAAGCCTGATACAGCATATCAGAATCGGCTGTTATTTCCGGAAGGTTGTTATCATAATGTTTATCAATAGTACATCCTTTCTCTTTAATTTGTGATGCCAGAAAGGTAATATTTTTTTCGATAATATCATCAATTTTACACGATGTCATATTTGGAATTTTGGGTTTCGCAAAATTCAAAAAATCTGTTATGATATCATTTAATCGGGAAGATTCTTTAATGATTATGTCTGGGATTAGATTTGAAGGGTCGTAGCCGGCCATCTTTTTCTTTAAAAGTTCGGAGGAACTCCTTATAATACCCAACGGATTGCGGATTTCATGAGAAATTCCCGCCACCATTTCACCCAGAGAAGACAGATGTTCTGCGCGGCTTAATTTTTCTTTTAGCCGTATTCTTTCCAAAGCGCGCTTTTCAATTATAGCTTCTCCTCTCTTAACTACAAACAGAAGCACTAAAAAAAGGACACCCATGACAACGGTGCAAGTAATAATAATTCTTATCTGGAAACTGAAAATCGCTTTATAATCTTCTGTTAAGTCCTGTACTATTTCAACAACACCAAGTACCGGACCGGATATACGTGAAAGCGGCTGCTCTGCGCGTAGGGGCGCAAAAGTAATTAATTTGCTGTCTTGCGGAAATCCTAAAAATATCTCGACCCAATTACCCCTTTGAGAAAGTTTTGAAGTCGAGTTGCCAGAAAGTGCATCCTGATATCCTTTACCTCCGGCATCTTTTTTGCCAATCAATGATTGATCAAAACTATAAGAAATTGTATTATTTTTATCGTAGATGTTGACCATATCAATCTTGAAGCTGTGAAGTGTGGTTCTAACGAGCTTGTCCATAAGTTCAAACTGTTTTTTATTACTGAGTTGAATCTTGCCAAATTTTAATGCCACGGGAATTATGAACTGTAAAAATACCTGATGATTTAAATTTTCTATCAGAAGGTGGGCATATTCTTCACTTTTTTTCTGATGCATGGTCCTTGCTAAATGTGTGTTAAGTAAAGAGAGGACAAATGTTCCAATAAATATTACAATAAGACTTGTAAAGGTAAAATATTTGACAAGCCTAAACGGCTTGATATTTTCTTCTGATGGTTGGGTATTCATAGGTAAAGGTTGACGGTCTCGTAAAAAGTCATTTTTTAACCTTTTACGAGACCATCATATATGGAACCCGATCATTAAAGTCAAGATAATGCTTTATTTCTAGTGATATTATAATAGAGTACCCGTTGATTATATAGTACTTGACCTGGTGTGTA
>CAZKDT010000046.1:0-11846 GCA_964551515.1 uncultured Desulfobacteraceae bacterium
GGTTATTTTTTTCGCATGCCTTGATCTTGAACAAAAATCCTCATTTATGGATGGACACTAAATAAGTTTGTAGCTGATGCAAAAGGTATGAGAAAAAAATGAATGCGTATAAAGTGTTTCTAATGTAATTTGGAATGATATTGACAGATCAAATATCCATAACTATGTTCTCACAGGTTCTAAAACAATAAGTGCCTGTGGCTAAAAATCCTGAATTTTAAATATTAAGGGTAGGATGCACAAAAAAAACCATCTGTAAAAACAGATGGTTATATATGACTTTTGGTGGCGATGCAGGGAATCGAACCCCGGACACTGCGGATATGAGCCGCATGCTCTAACCGTCTGAGCTACATCGCCATGATAAATCTTAATAATTTTTAAATATAGTTTGTGGCAGCCTTTTTAATTTTGAAATTGGACTCTCTAACAACTTATTTTTATTTAGTCAAGGTATAAAATCGCTTCGGGATTTAATGCAAATTTAGGATATCGATTATCCGGGAGCGGATCCCTCCGCCTCAATAGCAAATTCTTCCAGATCGGCCGGTAGATTGCCGAATACAATCATAAACGGCAGCTCTTGGCCGGGTTTAACCCGAATATTCGATTTATTATCGCCAAGGCGATTTAATAATCGCTTTTTAATAGTTGCAAGCTCCAGATTAGAAAGTTCAATATCTGACAGAACATTACCGCAAAAGACGGTCTTTTTTTGGACAAGGATTTTCCCTTTTGTATACAGTTTTCCGGTTACCCTGATAAAACTGCGGTCATCTGAATATCCATTTTTAATTCTACCTGTTATCACGAAAAGTCTTCCTGCTTTGGTATTTTTTACAAATGTACTGTCAATATCAAAAGTGTCTATCTTGATATTGCCGGCAGGGTCCAAAATTTTGGGTTCAAAATAATCACTGACAAAAGGAATCTTAATATTCATAAAGTTGAGTGCAACATAAATGCCGTAACAACCGCCTCCCAAAAGCACTAAGATAAGCAAGACAATTAGCGGTTTGCTGACCCGTTTTTTTGTAGGAGATTTTGCTTTTGCCACCACCGGTTGCACATCGGCAATCTCCTCTTCTGACAGATCATCCTGATCAGTATCTTCAATCGCAAATTCTCGCTCTATCTCTTCTGTTTCAGAAGATTCGACGGCTTCGGGTTTGTCTGCCTTTTCTTCAATCTCATCAAGTTTAGTTCCTGATGTCTTCTCCAGCAAAGCTAAATCGACTGATTCCGCCGTTTCTTCAGTTTTCTCTTCTTCAAATTCAAATATCTTCTCTACATCTGATAAATCAACCTCTGCCAACTCTTCAGATTCGAAACTCACCTCAAAATCCTCAGAAACCTTTTCAATTTCAGGTTCCGCCACCATATGAAAATCAAGCTCAACCTGATCTGGCTTGTCTTTTCCCTCGGTTTCCGGTTTCTCTAAATCGAGCAACTCTTCTATGTTTGACAAATCGAGTTTTTCTGGTTCTCCAAACTTGGTTTTTTCCTCGATATCCTCAGATGTCTTTTCAGGTTCGGGCGAATAATCAAAGTTCAGTTTTAAATCCTCAATCGCTTCATCAAAATCGTCTTCTTTTTCCGGGATGTCTTCTTCTGAAAACAACTTGTCCATGTCCGGAAAATCAAGTTCACCGAGCCCTGAGTTATCCAATTGGCCGGTTTCACTGTCTTTAGACACTTGTTTGAGTTCAAGGTCCGATATAATTTCATCCGGTTTTTCAGCTTCTTTTAGGGGCACGACTGGATAGGCCATAAAAATTTCTTTACATTTTGAGCATCGAACTTTGGAGCCCCCTGGTTTTAGAAGTCTTTCATTTAAATTGAAACTGGTGTTACATGCCTTGCAGGTAATAATCATAGTACATCCACAGTTTATAATTTAAGGTGATAAATCCCCGCTAAATTTCTATAATTTTCATTATAATCAAGTCCATAACCTACAAGGAATCCTTCGGTCGTTTTATGGCAAGCATAGTCGATTTTAATATTTTCATTACGGCGTTCGTGTTTGTCAATCAGGGCACAAATTTTGACAGTTTTTGGATTAAAAGTTCTTAAGTAATCAATGAGATAAGATAAAGTCAAGCCCGTATCAACGATGTCTTCTACAAGCAGTACATCTTTATTATTAACATCCATCTCAATTTCTTTTACCAAACGGATATTCCCCGATGATGAAACGCCGGAGCCGTAGCTACAAACACGTATGAAATCAAGTTTAACCGGAATACTAAGATGTCGCATAAGATCAGATAAAAAGACAAACGCACCTTTTAAAATCCCGATGAGAATAAGTTCATGATCTTGATAGTCAGATGAAATCTCGCGCGCAACCCGGGATACCATATTGTTTATATCATTTTTATTCAAGACAGGAATAAGTTCAGGCATAATTAAAAACTATAGATATTCAAGATCTGGTTGCGTATTGAAATTGTTGACCATACCCGGATTTTAGGCATTTTAGTTACTCTTGTCAATAAATTTACTTCCTTAAAGGCCGACCTTTGCCAGCTGTTCAATCAGCTTTTTTTGCTTTTTAGTAAGATTTGCCGGCATGTTTACATGAATATAGATATAAAGATCACCCTTGTCTTTACCATGCATATGAGGAAGTCCGTGTCCTGCAAGACGCATCTTGGTTTTGTGCTTTGTTCCGGGAGGTATTTTCAAGCTTAACTCTTTATTGCCGAGTGTGGGAACAGAAATGCTCGATCCTAGGAGCGCCTCACTAAGCTTTATTTCTCTATACATAAAAAGATCATATTCTTTAACATCATAAACCGAATGACCCAGCACTTTGGACTGTATATACAGATCTCCGGGAGGCCCGCCGTATGGGTCAGAATCCCCCTTGCCCGCTATACGAAGTTTCTTCCCGGATATCATTCCTTTTGGAATCTTTACCGTAATCTTTTCACTACGTCCCTGATGTTGGTATGATACGGTTTTACTTGTTCCTGTTGCCACCTCCTCTAATGTCAGCGGCAGCTCATATATCAGGTCTGTTCCTTTTGACCGGGGTTTCTGTTGCCGCTGATAACCGTCAAACGGGGTTCTCCCTCCAAAGGAAAACCGCATGCCATTACCCCGGCCGGAAAACCCCCGGCCTTTTCCAAACAACTCACTGAGGATACTGTCAAAATCAAATCCTTTAAAGATATCTTCCTGTGAAAAACGCTGCTGGAATCCTGCGGCGCCAAACGTATCATACTGTTTCCGTTTCTCTGCGTCGCTCAGAACCGCATACGCTTCGCTTATTTTTTTAAATTTTTCTTCAGAACTTTTGTTTCCTTTTGAATGGTCGGGATGGTACTTCATTGCAAGCTTCCGATAAGACTTCTTAATATCTTCTTTGGAAGCGTTTTTATTTACCCCGAGTATTTTATAATAATCTGTTTCAGACATCTCCAAATTACCTCAATTTTATGTTAAAAATAAGTTGAAAGTCCTTGTCTGTCAAGGATCATTCAATTTTTTGATTTCCGGTTTCCGATGCATATTTCTGAGCAGCTTTGAGGGAAATCATAATTACAGAAAGCGCAGCAGGTGTGATTCCATCTATGCGGGAAGCCTGGCCAAGAGAAGAAGGCATTATGGCGGAAAGTTTTTCTTTGAGTTCATTTGAAAGTCCGTGCACCGTTGTAAAATCAAAATCTGCAGGTATTTTCATCCGTTCAAAGTTCTTGAACTTTTCGATTTCCTTGAGCTGTCGCTTAATATAACCTTCGTATTTGATTTCTATTTCCACCTGTCTGGCAATAGATTCACTGATATTGTGAGGGCTTTTGGTCAACTTTTGCACAGCATGGTAATCAAATTCTGATCTTTTTAGAAGCTGATCCAGAAATATGCCGCTTTTTAAAGGTTTTGTCCCTTGATTGAGCAAATAATCATTTATCTTTTTGGTAGGCTTTATCACGGTTCCTTTTATTCTTTTTATCTCCCTGGCAATATGCTTTTTTCGTTCATTTACATCTTGTAGCGTATCTTGATCGATAAGACCTAATTCATGACCAGTTTTCATCAATCTCAGATCCGCATTATCCTCCCGAAGCATAAGCCTGTATTCCGCTCGTGACGTAAACATGCGATACGGTTCGCGGGTGCCCCTTGTGACAAGATCATCTATCATAACAGCCATGTAAGCCTGGGACCTGTCGAGAGTGAACGGCGGCCTTCCCTGGATCTTGCAAACTGCATTGATGCCTGACCATAAGCCCTGGGCAGCGGCTTCTTCATACCCCGATGTTCCGTTGATCTGACCGGCCATGTAAAGTCCTGAAATTAGCTTTGTTTCAAGGGTTGGCTTAAGCTGGACAGGATTGATATAGTCGTATTCTATGGCATACGCAGGCCGCATGATCTCGGCCGCTTCCAATCCTTTGACGGATCTGACAAACTGGATCTGAATTTCCATGGGGAGGCTATTCCCCAGACCGCTGGCATAAACCTCCTCGGTATCAAGGCCTTCGGGCTCAAGGATTACCTGGTGCCTTTCCTTATCAGGAAACCTGACGATTTTATCTTCAAACGAGGGGCAGTAGCGGGCCGAAACTCCTTTTATCATGCCGCCATACAGAGCTGAGCGTTTAAGGTTTTTTTGCACAATCTGGTGGCTTTTCTGGTTGGTATGTCCGATATAGCTTGGAAGCTGGGGCATGGTAATCTTTTCGGTAAAGAATGAAAAAGGTTTTGGCTCTTCTTCCGATCCATGCTCTGTGAATTTGCTAAAATCGATACTTGATTTCTTCAATCTGGGCGGTGTGCCTGTTTTCATTCTTCCAAGGTCAAATCCCAGCTTTCTCAGGTGTGCAGGAAGACCATAGGATGCAAATTCGCCGGCCCTTCCGGACTGGACTGAGGTAAATCCGATGTGGACCAAACCGCTCAAAAAGGTTCCTGTGGCCAGTACAACGGCATGGGTCCGATATCCAAAACCGGTTTGATCTTCCACACCGGTGATCCGATTGTTTTCAACAACAAGTCGCTCAACCATGGCCTGTTTGAGGTCCAGGTTGGGCTGTTTTTCAATAACGGCCTTCATGGCCATATGATAACGGATCTTATCGTTTTGTGTGCGCGAGGATTGGACTGCCGGCCCTTTTTTTGTATTCAGTGTTCGATATTGGATGGCTGTTTTATCCGTGATCTTTGCCATTTCACCGCCCAGGGCATCTATCTCTTTTACAAGCTGTCCCTTTGCCATACCCCCGATAGATGGGCTGCAAGGCATTGCGGCTACCTTGTCCAGATCTATGGCCATAAGAAGGACGCGGCATCCCATCCTTGCGGCGGCAAGTGCAGCCTCACATCCGGCATGACCGGCGCCAACGACAATAATATCGTATTTTTTTTGGTAGAAGACCATAAGCAAAAATGTTTCCGTTAAATTATTTTACAATCTTTTTTTAAAAAAATATATGTTATAAGATTAATCATTAATTAGCCAGAAATAATTTTTACGAGTTCATCAATTTTACCGGAAAATTTTCTTAACTATACCGAAACCAAAAAAGCCGGAACCAAAAATATTTTCCGCAAAGACACTAAGACAAAAAAGATATGGAAATTAGGAGCTTCGCCCTAATTGGAATAATGGAGTAATGGAAATATGGAGTGATGGGTTTGAGGAGTTTTTGACAATTTAAATAGTTTATTTCTGATCCTGACCTCAATATTCCAGTATTCAAACATTCCATTCTTCCATGCCGATGTCATAAACAGATTGTTATTAAAAGACTTGTGACTTTGACAAGTTATAGAATCGCCGATACGTTCTTTCTTCATGCCTTAGTGGCGGAATGAAAAAAGTTTTGTCGCGAAACTCACAATATTCATCCTAAAGAAACCAATGATATGCATAAAAGATATAATGATTTTAACACCTATCTGAGAAGTATCTTCGGTTGCAGAGTTCAAAAAATAACCATTGATGCGGGTCTTTCCTGCCCGAACAGGGACGGTATGATTTCAACAGGAGGATGTATATACTGCAATGTCCGGGGATCCGGAACCGGTGCCTATGCAAAAGGACTTTCTGTGACCGATCAGATCGTTCAAGGCAAAAAAGCTCTTTCAAAGCGATACAAGGCAAAAAAATTCATTGCTTATTTTCAATCGTTTTCCAATACTTATGGTCCTTTTGACAGGCTTAAAATTCTTTATGAGCAGGCTCTTGCCATAGAAGATGTGGTCGGTCTATCCATCGGCACAAGACCGGACTGTGTGAATAAACCGATACTTGAGTTGTTACAAGGGTATGCGGACAATTACCTTGTCTGGATCGAATACGGCCTGCAATCCGCCAATGATTCGACACTTGCCTTTATCAATCGCGGGCATGACGTTAAGTGTTTTAAAAAAGCAGTCGTTGCCACGAAAAACAAGGGAATTAAAATATGTGCCCATGTTATTCTCGGTCTTCCCAACGAAAAAAAAAACCACATACTGGAAACAGCTAGGGTTGTCTCAGACATGGAAATAGACGGCATAAAGATCCACCTTCTCTATGTTGTCAGGGGCACAAAGCTTGATAAGCTCCACGCTGCCGGCGAATACAGGTGCCTTGGACAGCAGGAATATGCAGACCTTGTCTGTGATTTTTTGGAACATATTCCGAAAAATATGGTTATTCAGCGACTCACCGGGGATCCGCACCCTGAAGAACTTGTTGCCCCCATGTGGGCCCTTAAAAAAACAGAGAACATGGCTCTGATAAAAGAAACTCTGGAAAAAAGGAATTCGTGGCAGGGAAAGTTTGCGGTTATGAAAAAAGAAACGGTTTCATAAAAATCAACAAGCATTCCTTTTGATACTATTGATCGATCAATATTTTCAATAGGGACAGATAAAAAAAGCAGATAGGAAAAATACAAGACAGTATTAGCATGGGTCAATAGTAGACTTGACCCCTTATTTTTACTTATTGAAAGACACCATTTTTTTCAAGGGCTCGGTAGCTGCCACCGAATTGATCCGGAAGTTGCGGTCCGGTTGCTGGGATTAGCTTCTTTTAAAGAAGATACGCCGTGAAAACCTGAAGTTTGTCGAGGGGCAAATCAACGCCGGAATGTTCAGGCACAATTATTTACGAGAAAGGACGCTATGCAAAGACAGGAATTTATCCGCCAGATCAAGGTAAACAACAGGCCGTATGAAATTGCAGATATCAGCCTGCTTCAGGAAAAAGGTGTTTCAGATATAAATAACCTGCCGTTTTCCATCAGGATTCTTGTTGAAAATCTGTTAAGGAAACTGGATGGCCGTATTGTCAGAAAAGAGGATGTGCTCAAGATCGCCGGGTGGAAGAAACGATATGAAGAACCTGTGGAAATACCTTTTCATCCGGCACGGGTTTTGATGCAGGATTTTACCGGTGTTCCCGCAGTGGTGGATCTTGCTGCCATGCGGGACGCCGTAAAAGATCTCGGGGGCGATCCCATGAAAATCAACCCGCTGGTACCGGTCGATTTGGTCATCGACCATTCGGTTCAGGTTGATTATTTTGGCAGCCCGGACGCGTTACAAAAAAATGTGGACAGGGAATATGAACGTAATGGGGAAAGATACGCCCTCTTGAAATGGGCTCAGAAGAGTTTCAATAATTTTCGGGTGGTTCCTCCGAATTCCGGAATCTGCCACCAGGTAAATCTTGAATATCTGGGGCAGGTGGTGATGGTTGAGTCAATTGACGGCAAATCCATGGCGTATCCGGACTCTCTGGTGGGTACCGACTCACATACCACCATGATTGACGGCATCGGCGTAATGGGCTGGGGGGTTGGAGGTATAGAGGCTGAGGCCGTTATGCTCGGGCAGCCGTATTATATGACGATTCCTCAAGTGATCGGTGTAAAACTGGTCGGCGAGTTGAAAGAAGGAATCACGGCAACCGATTTGGTTTTAGTGGTGACCGAATTCCTCAGGAAACACAATGTTGTGGAGAAATTCGTCGAATATTTCGGTCCCGGAATGAAGACACTGTCGGTTCCCGACCGAGCGACTATTGCCAACATGACTCCGGAATACGGCGCCACCGTTGGGTTTTTCCCGGTGGACGAAAAGACCATAGAATACCTTCACCTGACCCATCGGGAAAAACAGGCCGATCTGGTTGAGATCTATACCCGGGCCGTGGGGTTGTTTTATACCGGGCAACAAGATCCGGATTACACTGAAGTTCTCGAATTCGACCTTTCTTCGGTAAAACCCTCTGTTGCCGGTCCAGCCAGACCCCAGGACAGGATCGAGCTAAAGGATCTTAAAGATAACTTTGCCACGGTACTGGGATGTAAACATGCTCGAAACGCAGATCAGGCCGATATCTCCACGTTTCACGACGAATCCGGTTCCCAAACGGTCAGAACACCTTGTTGTACGGTGACCGACGCCGAAAAGTATGCGGTGAATATTGATGGCAAATCCGCCACAATCGGCCACGGGAGCATTGTGATCGCCGCCATAACTTCATGCACAAACACCTCAAACCCTTTTGTCCTGATGGGAGCGGGACTGTTGGCACAAAAGGCCGTTGCCAAAGGATTAAAAGTTCCTTCTCATGTCAAGACTTCTCTGGCTCCGGGTTCCAAAGTGGTTATTCGGTATCTTAAAGACGCCGGCTTGATGCCTTATCTCGAGGCACTGGGTTTTTATCTGGCAGCTTTTGGGTGCGCCACCTGTATTGGAAACAGCGGTCCTTTGCATCCGGAGATTGAGAGAGTGATTTATGATAATAATCTGACCGTAGCTTCGGTGCTGTCGGGAAATCGCAATTTTGAGGCCAGAATCCATCAGAGTATCCGGGCAAATTTTTTAGCATCCCCGTTGTTGGTGGTTGCATTGGCGTTGGCCGGAAGTGTGGATATCGATTTGACCGTGGAACCGCTTGGGACCGATTCCAGTGGCCGGCCAGTCTATCTTTTGGATATCTGGCCAACCAATCAGGAAATCCAAACACTGGTTCACAAACATGTTTATAAAGGGCTTTTCGAGAGTGAGTACACCAAAATTTTTGACGGGGACGAATTCTGGCAAGCCCTGGAAGTTACAGAAAGCACTACCTTTGACTGGGATAAACAGTCCAGCTATATTAAAAAGCCGCCGTATTTTGAAAATTTCACTCTCGATCAGGCAAAAACTTCGGATATAGAAAATGCCGGTGTGCTTTTATTGCTGGGAGATTCGGTGACCACAGACCATATTTCTCCGGCCGGAGCCATACCCAAGAATTATCCTGCCGGTCGCTACCTGATGGCAAATCACGTGCTTCCCTCAGAGTTTAATTCCTATGGCTCGCGCAGAGGAAATCACGAAGTGATGATTCGGGGAACATTCGGAAATATTCGCATAAAAAACAAGCTTGTTGCACCTAAGGAAGGCAGTTTTACCCTAAAATTTCCCGCTAAAAAAGAGATGTTTGTCCATGATGCCGCTTTGGAATATATGTCTGAATCCAGGCCACTGATTGTAATGGGAGGCAGAGAATATGGGACCGGGTCTTCCAGAGACTGGGCTGCAAAAGGAACGATCCTTTTGGGAATAAAAGCGGTGATTGCCCAATCTTTTGAGCGGATTCACCGGAGTAATCTGGTTGGCATGGGCGTACTGCCGTTGGTGTTTAAAGAGAATGAGAATTTTGGAACCCTGGGATTGACGGGTTCTGAAACCTTTTATATCAGCGGCATCCGAGATATAAGCCCACGAAAAGTATTACAGGTCACCGCCGTAGCAGAAGACGGAAAAAAAATCTGTTTTGAAGTGATTGCACGTCTGGATACGAATGTGGATGTGGAGTACTTTGAAAACGGCGGCATTTTGCAATGTGTGCTCCGGAAGATTCTTCAGAATAATTAACGAGTTGATGTCCATCCATTATTCGTGGCTATCGTGATTTTCATGGTAAGACAATCATAATGCGATGTTTGCACGCAGTCCTGAAACACAGATGATTTTCGGACTTTTTGAGAACTTACCCGTTGGCTCCATAATTTATTGAGATGTTACCACTTATCCGGTTAAGTTCATCAAATCTCTACATAAACTTCAGGAAAGAACCTAAAAGCGTTTTATATTTCCCAATTCTAATGAAATCCGGTTTTAGATTTTTTCAAACATAGGAAGATTCAGGCTAAAAATACTTATTTCTAAAATAATAAGATTATGCTAAATCCAAGTAAAATTTTTCAATATACTATATCATGGCAAGAGAACAATGGAACAGTCAAATAGGTTTTGTTCTAGCATCGGTGGGTTCCGCCATCGGGCTTGGCAATATATGGCGCTTCAGTTACATGACCTATAAGCATGGAGGAGGGGCATTTTTAATCCCTTATATAATCGCCCTCTTTACCGTAGGCATCCCGTTATTAATACTTGAATTTGCAACAGGACATGAGAGGATAGGATCCATTCCTCTTGCTTTCACAAAGATAAATAAAAAATGGGAGTGGCTCGGCTGGTGGTCTGTTACTTTTGTGATGTTCGGCATTGTTCTGTATTATATCAGTATTATTTCCTGGTGTTTAAATTATTTCATTAAATCCTTATCCCTGGCCTGGGGAAATGATCCCAACAGTTATTTCTTCAACCAATTTTTAGCAGTCAGCAAATCCCCCTTTGAGCTAAAAGGTATTGTTACACCTGTTTTTACCGGCGTGGCGTTTATATGGTTCATTAACTGGGCTATTGTGTACAGAGGGGTAAAGAAGGGGTTAGAACTTGCAAATAAAATATTTATGCCGTTACTTCTTGTTCTCACAGCCATCCTGGTTTTCTGGTCTCTTACCCTGGATGGTGCAGGCGCCGGTATAAAAGCCTATCTAACACCGGACTTTACCATGCTTGCCAAACCCAAGATTTGGATAGATGCTTTCAGTCAGATCTTTTTCACCCTTTCTCTGGGCTTCGGAATTATGATTGCCTATGCGAGTTATCTGCCTGAAAAGGCCAATTTGACAAGGGGAGCCTATCTTACCGCTTTAATAAACAGTGGTTATTCCATATTTGCCGGTTTCGCTGTTTTTGCAGTGCTTGGCTTTATGGCTGCATCAGAGGGGCAAGAAATATCAAAAGTTGTTTCAGAGAGCATCGGACTTGCTTTTGTTGCCTATCCAAAAGCGCTTTCTATAATGCCATGCGGAAATATCTTCGGCGCTGTTTTCTTTCTATGTCTGGTGGTTGCCGGTATATCTTCTTCTATCTCAATTGTAGAGTCTTTTACTTCCGCAGTCGTTGATAAGTTCGGTATAAGCAGAAAACCTTTTGTTACTGTTCTTTGTATTCTCGGTTTCATCGGTTCCATTATCTTCACAACAAATGCCGGTTTGTTTTGGCTTGATATTGTTGATCATTTTTTAACCCATTACGGACTATTGATAGTGGCTACAGCAGAATGTCTGCTTGTAGGATGGATGTTTAATATAAAAATAATACGGCAGCATATCAACAGAATATCTTCTATCAAAGTTGGCGCCGGATGGGAATTTTTTATTAAAGTTTTTACTCCGGCTGTATTGCTCGGGTTCCTAACCATGGATTTTTATAATGAGTTGAGCAAACCCTATGGAGGTTATTCCTGGACGGCGGTGGTTTTAATCGGTATCGTCTGGCTGCTGATAAATCTGGTTATCGCTTTTATCCTGGCCGCAAGACCTTGGAAGACTGATCACCACAAAGTAAAAGGCAGGGGAGAAATTCAGGAATAATAATAAAGGCAGATCTCGTAACATGATAGAAAAACAGGTCTTTTTTTGGACATTATCGGGCGTGGTGAAGCCTTCTCGAAGCATAGGTTTCAGGTGTCGGGTGTCAGGTTTCAGGCTGGTTCT
>CAZKDT010000047.1:0-11688 GCA_964551515.1 uncultured Desulfobacteraceae bacterium
GATGATCTTTTTTATTCATAAATTTTCACCCGAAGGGCGAGCCGGAGGCTTCCATATGCTGTGTTATTAAGGGTTCGTAATAGTTCACTATGACTTCACCCTTAAATGCCTTGCATATGAAAGCCTCCGTCTCGTGCAAAATTCAGGTATTTATTTCCAAATTACAGGTTCTGTACCATTAAGAAGTCTTTTGATATTATCTATATGGCGAAAATAGATTAATATCGCTGTCACAACAGCACATCCTGTCAGAATTTCGGATCCGGTTGTCTTCCAAACAGTAACGGGAAGAACAGTGGCTGTGAGAAGTGATGCAACCGCGACACGGTTGAGACAGCAAAGAGACATGATAAAAACCAGAATCAAAACCACAAAAGCCATGGGAGAAATTACAGCAAAGCAACCTGCGGCAGTTGCAACTCCTTTGCCTCCTTTTTCAAACTTCATGTAAACAGGATAAAGGTGACCTGAAAAAGCAGATAGTGCCACAAGGGAAATGTAAATTTCTCCCCACACGCCGTTTGTAGCTGCCAGTACCAGCGCAAGCCATACCGGAATAGCCCCCTTAAGCATATCACCAACAAGAGTCAAAACTCCAAGAGTCGGCCCTGCAATACGGAATACATTGGTCGCACCGATGTTTCCGCTCCCTTTATGCCGGATATCTATGGAAGTGAACAGCCGGGTTAAAATAATACCCCAGGGCATGGAGCCAAGCAGATAGGCGAAAACAGGTAGCACAAAAAAAATAATCATTTAAACCACTCCATGTTATTATTTTTATGAAAAGATACCGGATATATGGTACAAATTACGTTCAGGGTTATGGATACAAAGTTGAAAATTAAAGATTCATTTATCATAAAAGCATTGAGGATATTATAGCAGCATATACAATAATTTCAAGATTGGTGGATTATTAAAAACCAGAAAGGAAAGTCTTTTTATATGCAACCAGTAAAAATACCGATAGAAGATATTTTAGATCTTCATACCTTTAAACCCAAAGACATACCTGATCTTCTTGTTAATTACTTTGAAGCTTGTATTGACGTAAATATTTGCTCTGTACGAATTGTTCATGGAAAGGGCCGGGGGGTTCTGAAAAAGCGGGTTCAAGGACTTTTGAAAAAAAACCCCATGGTAGAATCTTTCAAAGATGCGCCACCGGAAGCCGGAGGCTGGGGCGCTACCCTGGTAGAACTCAAAGGTAAAAAAGGAGTCGGGAAGTTTCTTTAATTCTCCCCATCAGTCACACGTGTCTGATCAAGCCGCAACCCCTGCGATTTAAGAAACCGCAGCAGCCCTCCTCGCACAGCCCGATATTGGCGATTTGCTCTTTGCAAACAGCGACTTGGGAGCAATACCCGTTTCTCCGCGATAGTTTATGAAATTAATAGAAAATAGAGATAAAATTCCAATAAACTTTTATAATCATAACTCAAGTACGGTGCATTAAAGCGTGGCGTTTGACAGTGGTACTATTAACTGAGATATTCATTCTACGTTACAACTTTTACAGAATATTACGTACGCATATTTGTGTCGATGTACTAACAATATTGTTTTTTAGATATTAAATGTGGTTGCCGAAGGTATTTATTTATTCCCTTTTTATTATTATACCTGTATATTGCTTCGAGGATTGGAAGATAATATTTACCATATGTTTTAAAATATAATTGATTTACGTATCGCAAAAATTTTTCTCCATTTTGACCGTTTGTTCGGAATTTTATTGCAGCGATTTTATCGAGATCCATATCAAAATAATTTTTTGGTATTTTTGCGGGAGTATTCGGAATCGGTATATATCTTTGGACAAATGGAATTAACTTCAATTTTTTAGTCATCGATAATATTTCATAATCTTCAGAAAGCGTTGTATTATAACCAAACATAACGATAACAGTAACAGCATCTCTCCCAAATTCTCTAAGATAGCTTTCATTTTTGTAAAATAATTTGGTTTGGCGTACTGAATTACAACTGAAATAAAACATTCGCCTGGTAAATCTTGAATTCATTGACTTGGTCTTTATCAATAAATTAAAAATATCCTTATTTAAATAAGATATATCAAGAGATTGACTGAAATTTACAGAATAATTTCTTCTTTTAATGCTTTCTATAATAGAAAAAGATTTTTTAGATGCAAGCAAGTTGTTGTCAAGAAGCATTACCTTATTCTGTTTTTTAGGTACGAAGTTGTCAAAAGATGCATAGTTACTGTTCAATTTGCCTTCTTTTGTTGGAACTAAACAGAATGAGCATCTTTTATTGCAGCCTCTTGTGAGGAAACCCATGGCATAGGATCGGTGTTTATATAATTCATAATCGGGGAAACATTTGTCAATTTTTTTAGGTAGTTTTTTACTCAGATTAACACCTGATCCCCCTATGTTAATATCTGACCCGTAAATTTCATTTAAAGCCTTTATCCGACTCATTGATTTTTCATTATAGAACACAGAACTGGCAACGTATTTATTAGCTTTGATATATTTTATTTTTTTTGATAAGATAACGGTGTAACCGAGGTTCTTATAAAAAGAACTGATTTTCATTAAGGCAAAATTTGGAATTTTGCTGTCGATATCGTAAAGGACTATTCGTTTCAAAACAGTAATGGTCTTAAATAAAAAATTTTTATTTTATTGGGTTACACAATTCAAAATAAATGCTTAAGATTTGTTGAGTATCGTACGAAAATCTTTACAAAGTGGGTATACGAAAATGGCCTTAGACAACGCATTTTTTTTATACGTGCTGAAGAGACTATACCCCTCGGTCTTTCCGATTTGAATCCAGTTGGCGGCTCGATAGCAAGTGCCTCGGAAACGATCTGTCTGAACAAAAGTTTCCAATAGCACTGGTTTGTAATTATATCGCGCTTTCCAATCCAGGGGAAGCTGTTTGGCAACTCCTCCAAGAATTCGAGAAGCCAGATTGGACGATTTGATATGGGGAAGAATAAGAAACCGTACATTATTGACAATTAACTTAAGATTTTTTGAGCGTTTTTCATCTGACCATCCAATGAATGCGTCGCGACTGAATAGGCGCCATGCACAGGCAGCAAAACCAAGAACTGCCAAGAGATATTTGCCGCGGGGTATGTTTTGATATTTGTCTTTCCACTCCTTGCCCTGAAAACTGTTAGACGTAGCTTTCACAATATCGATTGTCCGAGGTAGATCCTTGCCGCCGTATACAAGATACCGCATTTGTGCCCCAAATAATCTGGAAGTACCAATATAATGGTGCTGCTCAATAAGTTCACGCCACAACGATGAGTCCTTTTTTGTAAAAACGGGTATGAATTGAATTTGTTCTATGTCTGATTTATTTATAGAAATCCTTTTGCCGGCTTTCCTGGGAAGTTTCTTTCTAATTCTATCTTGCTTGCTGACACTCTTCTGCATGCGCGGTGGAGGCAAAGAGATAACGTTGTCTATGTCCATCCGTTTTAAGATCTGCCCCATTTGTGTAAGCTTAAATTTTCCGTTTGATTGATAAAAGCCGAAAAATGAACATACCTTCCGAGCAATTTCGTTGCGGCAGTAGTTTGGGTTGGATAAAATAAGATCTCTGATCTTTTGGATATTTCTGGCTGAGAAATCATGGCCAATGTATCTGACGCTTATTTGGTCCCACAATTCAGGATCATTTTTTTTGGGATTTTCTAAAAATGCCAATATCTGCTCAACATTAGCTTCACGTTGTGTAGGTCTTCTACTCGGATATTCAAAATATTTTAAACCTTCTTTTGCAAAACTTGTCTGACATTTTATTATTGATTCTGGTGGAACTCGAACTTCTATCACCATCCTCTCGACGCTTTTATTTTCCAATGTTCCTATAATGATTTTTGCACGCTTTATTCGCCAGATTCCTTGGGTTCTGCTATTAGCAATTTTTTTTAGTTTTTCAAACTGCTCTTGGGAGCTTAAAAATTCACATATTTTATTTTGAATTTTTTCGCTCGAATAGTTATCTGTTTTGTTAAGACCATTTTCCGGGGATAGCCAGCGTAGCACAATATTGTCCTTTCTTATGATCCATACTTACATTCTAAAGTCCGTACCATTTAAATAAGTTTTTGTTCAATCCATCTTTGAAAACACACACATAGAAACTTCTGATGTGATTTGGCAAACAGTTTGCTTAATTCCATAAACGGAAAGCACTGTCTTTGTCAAATACAACCAAAAGCTCATCATGAATTATTTATCGAAACACCTAATCACGTTCAGGTTCAAGATTATAACGCTTTTCGTTCCGCCAACGCCGAAGCTCCTCCATATCAACCGAGGTGCAGTATGCGTCGTATAGTTTCAGGCAACAGTGCCCGCACCGGGTAGATCGGAATTTTTTCATTTCCGTTTCAACCCATATACCTTTCTCCCCATCAGGACCTTTGCCTGAAAAGGTGTTTACCCACATGAATGGCTGGAAAAAGGCTTCCAAGATTCTGAATCCCTCTGGAAAGACCCGGAAAACCCCGAAAGCGATCTAAAACGACTATCAAAAGAGCTTCTTAATAACTCCTTGAAAAAGCTTAGTGAAAGAGGGCGATCCTTGAAGAGAGATCCTATGCTCATTTATCTGGTAAAAATTGAAGATTTAATTTGCACTTATACAATATATTGTGTTGTGTGACTGTAATCCAGTTTTCATAATAAGTGGATTGTTTTTTAAGATACGATTTAGATATCTTGAAAATTTAGATAGTTGTGCCTTATAGCAGATAGATGAAATCAGTGTTTCTTACAGCTCGGTTGGAGATAGTGCAGGTTTCGCCAGCGACACGGAACCCACAATATCTGGTATAGCGAGCATATTAGGAAAGACTCTGAAACTATGTGTAATTCACTGCTGTTGGTTAACAGCGGTCATTTATTATTTTCCATCGGAATTCGAAGGTCTGGTTTCAGGTGTCAGGTGTCAGGAGGACGAACGTAAGAACTGACACCTGAACACTGACACCTGAAACCTGGATTGCTTGAATTAAATCACCAACAATCTTGATTTACACCCTCTGAAACTTACAAGTTGGTATTATTGGGAAGCTCAGGGCCTTCGAATGTTGTGTTTAGGATAATTATCATTAAATTATAGTTTATTGAAACACACATTTCAAATTTTGTTTTTATGATTAATGTCTTGTGAAAAGTTCTAGTCGAACCGTATGAGGCTTGAAGTCACCAATCAGGCGAAATAGTTGCTCATCAAAGATGAACATCATTTCGGTTCGTGAAATACACAAAATTGTCTTCCGTCACCGCTGCGGTTTTGACGATTGACTTTCAAAACCAACTGTCTGCTCTACAGGAAACACAAAAGCGATACCTGTGCCTGGTTCGCTAAGCCGTCCTGCCTCTTTAATGGCGGACAGGACTATCTCAACGATTTCATTATCCACCAGAAAAATAACCACATCCGTGCGAATATCCAGGCTAAGGCCAAAAAATGTTTTCGCCTCACGACCACCTGTACCCGAAGCGGGTATGATTGTCGCTCCTGTAGCGCCTACCTGTTTTGCCGAATTGACGACCTTGTCGGTCAAGTCCGGCTTAACCATTGCAACTATGGATTTATACGCCATTGCACGTCCTCACTTTTCGCCCGATTCCTTCCACATTGAAGCTTTGCTCTTATGGCCGGGCTTTGCTTTTTTTATTTTTTACGGTTTCGTCGTCGCACTATCCGCTGAACAAATTGGGCGTAACCCAAAACGCTGATGATTGGAAATACACTGGCAAACGCGATAAGCCCAAATCCATCTATAACCGGGCTTCGGCCCGGAACGTTGGATGCCAGACCCAAGCCAAGGGCTGCAACTAAGGGAACGGTGACCGTAGATGTCGTTACTCCACCGGAATCATAAGCCAATGGAATAATCATCCTGGGTGCAAATACGGTTTGAATGACCACCACTACATATCCAGCCATAATATAAAGATAAAGGGGTGTCCCTGTGACGATTCGAAAAGTGCCAAGTGTTATACCGATGGCAACCCCTATAGCAACCGCTATACGCAGCCCCCAGGATGAAACCGCTTTGTTCGAAGCTTCATGCGCCTTATGGGCCACAGCGATGAGGGCAGGCTCTGCTATTGTGGTGGAAAAACCCATCAAAAAGGCAAAAAGATAGACCCACCCGTAGGCTGTCCAATTTGCCATACCACCTTTCTGGGCACCCTCAGCCAACTGAAGCGCCATAGTTCTGCCAATCGGAAAAAGTGCCAAATCCAACCCACCAAGAAAGCAGGTCATGCCCACCAGGACTAAGCCGAAACCAAAGATAATTCTGCCCGGCCGAGGGATTGGTCTTTTAAGCACAAGGGTTTGAAATAATACCAGCAGAACGAGAACCGGCGCAACGTCTTTAGCTGTGGCCAGCAGCAGCATTGTAGGATTAAAAAGAATTTCCATGTTTTACCTAATTTACGATCGTTCCGAAAAGCATGACAAAAATCATGGGAGTAAGGGACGCCAAAGCAATGAGGCCAAAACCATCCGTCAAGGGGTCTCTGCCGCGTATAGTGCGTGCAAGCCCCACACTCAAAGCCGTAACGAGCGGTACTGTGACAGTTGAGGTGGTAACTCCGCCCGAATCATAAGCTAAGCCTACGATCTCCTTCGGTGCGAACAAGGTCATGACCATAACCAGGACATAACCGCCAATGATTAAAACTAGCAGGGACCAACCGCGTAAGATTCGCAATACACCAAGAACAATTGCAGCACCAACGGACAATGCCACAGTCAAGCGGACACCAAGAGCATAACGGTCTATCGAAGCAGAGGTGTTTTCAATAAGTCCCGCTTCGGCCACGGCTTTAGTTCCTTCGCGCGTTACGGCTATAAGGGCCGGCTCGGCAACAGTTGTCCCCGCCCCTAAAGCAAAAGCGAAGAGCAGCAGCCAGAAGAGGCTTCCTTTACGCGCAAATTCTTCCGCCAAGGTTTCGCCCAGGGGAAATAGGCCTATGTCCAAACCAACGACAAAGAGGGCTAAGCCAACAATGACCAATCCCAATCCAGTTAAAATAGAAAAAAGCTCTGGGAAAGGTTGATGCAAGACCAGAACCTGAAACAGAGCAATGATCGTGATGATAGGTGCCAAGTCACGGGATGCCCCAAGAAGGGCTCGCCCTAAAGCTGCACTAAATTTGGTTAGGATTGCTAACGACATGGATAATTACTTGGTAATGATTGTTCGACCACGAGAGGTAAAAGAAACGCCTTGCTTACTTTGTGTGCCAATCATTATTGATTCAACAATGGGTGGATTAACAAATTTGTCGGATTTCCATTCAACAATAAAGTTGGCACCTGACCCACCAGCTTTGTCTCTTTCTGGTATAATATAGCGCAATGACCCTAATGGGTTTAGAATTGCTGGCTTTTTTAAATATTTTTTTAAGAGCTTCCCTTGCGTCTCGTAATAATCGATTACTGTGATTTTGATTTGATGCTTAGGATCAATGTTTCTGATGCTTAAAGTGACCGTCAATAAGAAGGGTTGTTCACGGTTGCCACTGTAAATATGTGAATAAGCAGGCACATAAATGGTCTGCCCGTCAGACAACCCGATTTTCTCGTCAGCATATACAGGCAGAGGTAAAAAAAAACAAATGGATAAAACAAGAATAATAAAATAAACACAAGGATAACTCTTTTTCATGGTTACTCTCCAATTAATTATATGTGTCAAAAAAATGATTATCTGCATAGAATCGTAAAGACAGTTTCTTTCTATATGTGGATGCAAATCATGATTATAACTTCTTGCATTATGGTTTAACCCCGTCATGTTTAACCATACATCATGGTATTCTTCAATTTCAGGAGTTTGTAAAAAGAGGTTTGTGTAGGAACATTAAGTTCTATAACATATACAATAAATCAACCAAGAGTGCAAATTTTAACCATCATTAAAAATATAGAATGTACACCACATGTTGTGTCCGGAATTTAGGGTAAAAAAGATAGGTATATTGAGATTCCCTCACAAAAAAGTGGCTTGTCAAAACCTTTGATCGCTTGCCAGTACATGTATTTTTATGTAATGTCAATAGGTTGTGATACTATTTGGATATCGATCGCTCATGTTAAAAATTATTGCCTAACCCCGATTATCCCCCGATCCTACATCTTGTGTTTTTCATCCCCCGTTCAGTTCGGTTTTTCGTTCAAGATTACGTGCCTCAATCAATACCGGTCATTATATTAATATCATTGAAGATTACTTTTGTAAATCAGAACCTTATATGATTAAATCATGGTTTTGTTTTAAAAATGGCCTTTAAAATCGCCATTTCTATTTCTGGAGTAGGATTCCATCTAAATTGATGATCAAAACGTTTTTTAGCAAACTGGTGTTGGGCATCAATGACAACAGGATCATTTTTAAAATAAATAGGTGGTGTCAGGTTTACTCCTAAGCTCATCATGTCATCTCGAACAGTGCCATCAATCCGCTCTTTAGAGTCAAAATACATAATGAAATATTCCATACGAAAGATTTCTACTGGCTTTCGATTCTCAAATTCAATCGCCATCTCGGCATATCGAACACGCTTGCCGGCATATTGTGGGAAGGATATATCTGGGTCACGCCTCATCAACCTTTCAGTATTTGAAGGATATCGAGGTGGTTAATTCTGCTTATATCAAACACAGTTGATAGGTTTGCTTCAGACGTGCCTGTATCCAGTTAATATCCAGCAAAGGCCCAGTTAAAGTTTCACGGAAAAAGCTTATAAAACCACGTACCTCCTTTTCAATAAATATCTGAACAAGGCTTTCAGAATATTGGGCAAGCACGTTTATCGTTCGTCCAATTCGCATTAAATAGTGATATCCCTTCATAGCATTCCAATCATATGAAAAGCAGGGGGATCTTAGGGGACATTGGTCTTTCAAGTCTCCTTACCCTGTCCCCCCGATCTGTTGCGTGTTTCCCACAGCGCCTTTTTACTTGACTCAAAAACTTGAATCTCTTAAGGTTTCGATTAATCTAATGTTGCTTCCAAAAAAAGAACGTTACACTTTATGACCTTTGAAAAATGTTCAATTTTGCCTGCCCAGTTAAATCCGCATTTAATATTTAACCGGGGTTCAAGGCCAAGAAAGACGAAAATTTTAACCACCCCAGAGAAATAGGCTTCGCATTTCACGGGGCAGGCACGAATACATTTAGTATTTTGAGGATTAAAATTTGAGTCTGACGCAGGAATTGGGCAAAGGGGGGCGTTTTGCAAAGGTCTCACTTTGAGACAGCCACTATGACCATAAGACGCTTCCTCATTTTTGCACCCATACTTCTCATTATCGTCTTGCTCCAGTCATATTTCTGGGTGCCCACCTATGATGAGCAGACCAAGGGAAATCCCGAACGTCTCAATGAATATATTACCGGAGCCATTGGTGATGCAAGCCTGCTGAACCCTATTCTCACAGCAGATTCGGCAAGCAGCAGCATCGAAAACATGGTATTTGAGGGCCTCATCGACAGGGATGAACAGTTACGATTCAGAGAACGTCTGGCTATATCATGGGAGGTATTCGAGGAAGCCTATTTTTATGTCAACCCATCTGCAGACGTACCGGGATTGGGTAGGGCAAACCCGCAACATGTGGTCAATTTTCTGAAAAACGCGAAGGAAAAAAAGGATTCCATAACCGCCGGGCTTAACAATTCTTTGGATTACATTACTTCAATTTCTGTTATCCCGCCTCGGAATTATTCGGTAACCAAAGAATTAAAAGCCCCGGATATTGGCGACCAGAAAAAATATATTACCATTAATATCGCAGCGCCTCCCAGAATAAAACTTGTTCTTAATCAGGTAGACCCGGATCTTTTTCAGAACCTTTCACAACTATTGGGGAAAAATTACTTTGAATCTTTTAACGGCAAAACGTATCTGATATCTGATTCCGAAATGGAAAAGGTTAAATTAGAGTCATATGCCGGTGAGCTGTTACCGGCTATTGAGCACAATCCGGTTCTTTTGTTTCACTTAAGGCCCGGGGTAAAGTTTCATGATGGCCATCTATTTGATGCCTATGATGTCAAATTTACCTATGAATCCATCATGAATCCGAAAAATCTTTCTCCTCGTATTGCCGATTATGAGCCGGTTAAATCTGTTACCGTTATGGATCCGTTGACCGTAAAAATCGTTTATAAGCGACTCTATTCTCCGGCCATGGGAACCTGGGCCATGGGAATCCTCCCCGAGCATTTGCTCAATCAAAACGCGCTTAAAAAGGAAGCTTACCGTCTCGGGAAAGATCCGAACACGTTTTCCATGCGCCAGAGCAGCTTCAACCGCCATCCCATCGGATGCGGACCGTTCCGGTTTCAGGAGTGGAAATCGGATCAGTACATTATTCTGGATCGTTTTGACGACTACTGGGAGGGACCGCCCAACTATAAAAAATACGTCTTTCGTGTGATACCGGATCGTCTGACCCAGGAAATGGAATTTTATGCCGGCACCATCGACAGCTATGATGTTCAACCCCATCAGGTAAAGCGACTGGAAAAAGACCCAAGGTTCCAGAGTTTTTCCGGCACGGCTTTTGGCTACACCTATATTGGCTATAACATCCGGCGCAAGCCCTTTGACGATCCCAGAGTACGAAGGGCGCTGGGTATGGCAATTGATATGGACAAGATTATCAATTATGTGCTTTATGGTCAGGGAGAGCGAATCACCGGTCCTTTTGTCAAACAGACCGATTATTATAATCACAATATCCAACCGGTTCCTTACGATCCAAAGGGTGCTTTAGCACTGTTAGCTGAGGCCGGGTGGAAACCCGATAAACAGGGTTGGCTGACAAAAAACGGTAATAAATTCCAATTCACCCTTATCACCAACAACGGCAACGATCTCCGCAAAGCCATACTGGCAATTGCCCAGGATGCATGGAAACAAATCGGAATCGATGTCCATACCGATCTTTTAGAGTGGTCTGTATTTATCCAGGAACGGGTGAACAAGGCAGATTTTGATGCCTTGATCCTGGGCTGGCAAATGGGAATAGACCCGGATCTATACCAGATATGGCATTCAAGCCAGACAAATCCTTATCAACTCAATTTTGTAAGTTTCAAAAACAAAGAAGCCGACGATCTCATCATAAAAATCAGGCAGGAATATGATCACAACAGGCAGGTTGAATACTGCCACAGACTTCATGAAATTATTGCAAGAGAGCAGCCGTACACGTTTCTTTATGTGGGAAAATGGACGGCCGTTTTAGACAAGCGTATCGTTATAAAGACTATGGATGACGCCGGACACATAGGCTATAAAAAGATAAAACCCACTAAAACCGGGAATTATAGTTTTTATTTTAACAAATGGATAAAACTTCCAAAGGACCCCGGCTTTATGGATGAGGGATAGACCATGATATCATTTATCGGACGTAGTGTTATCCAGAAGATCATTACTCTGTTTTTCGTCTCAATCGTATCTTTTTTGATCATTCATATTGCGCCCGGCAAGCCAAGCCAGGTGGATCCCATGAATCCAAAGTTCACTCCTGAAGTGGTGGAACGATTTCAAAAAGAGTTCCATCTGAACAAGCCGCTTCATGTTCAATATTTTTATTTTTACAGGGATCTTTTTACCGGGGAAACCGTTTCCTGGAAGGACAATCAAT
>CAZKDT010000048.1:0-11468 GCA_964551515.1 uncultured Desulfobacteraceae bacterium
TATCGCTTCGCTCCATTAGATTATAAAATTGAAACACCGAAGGTGTACAGTCCTTTACTCCAGACCTCCAGCACTCCGATGTATTTTTCAACCAAAATCCATCGATTTTTGGGCCGGTTTTAAGGAATAGGTTTTCTATATTGAAATTAACATTTGACGTATGGAATTAATTGCAGTATATCACCGCCATTTTTTATAATTTTTTAAAAAAGTATAAGGAGGTTTTGTCTTGATAAATATCGCTTATGCAATGGGCACAGGTGGGAGTGGTGCAGGTCAGGGAGCAGGAGGATTTTCATCACTGATCCCGATTGTCCTGATGTTTGTTATATTCTATTTTCTGCTTATTCGGCCCCAGCAGAAAAAGACCAAAGAACATCGTGAAATGATAAACCGTCTTAAAAAGGGAGACCACATCATCACAAGTGGAGGCCTTCACGGTCGAATCACAGCCGTAAGTGACGCCACGATGACTGTTGAAATAGCTGACAAGGTTCGTGTAAAGGTTGCCCGTGGCAACGTCGGCCAGGTAGTTCAGTCTTCACCTAAACCCCAGGAAGCAAAAAAAAAGAAAGGCTGATTCAGATAGCAGAGATTTATTTATAAGGATTAACTGATTTTCTTTCTTTGGGTCATTTTTGTAGCCGTTCAGAGGTTCAAAGGTTCACGAAAAAATAAATTTGCAATTTTGGGAGTTTAAGCGCCCTGCCGGCAAGGCGCGATAAGTAAAGGAAAGGAAAAGATCATTGAAGAATTTCTCATGGCGGGCGGTTGCTGTTATCGCAGTTATTATAACTGCTGTTATCTATGTTATTCCGACCATAAAACCATCTTTGTGGCCACATAAAAAGATAAACTTAGGGCTCGATCTTCAAGGGGGCATGCACCTCGTCCTTGAGGTCGATACGGAAAAAGCCGTAGAAAGCACCATAGAACGTATAAGCCAGGAAATGCGCAGCCTTTTAAAAAAAGAACATATCCGGCCTATCGCCTTGAATCGTATAAACAAAAATCGCATTTTCGTCGAGTTGAAAGGCAAAAAAAACATCGATGAATTTGAAAAACTCCTCGACAAAGAATTTGAAAATTTGCGTATACTTTCAAGATCAACCCAGGACGAAATCCTTACTATAATGCTGGACCTTCCTGACAAGGAGTCCAATCAAATCAAGAAAATGGCAACCGAACAAGCCCTTGAAACTATCAGAAACCGGATCGACCAGTTTGGTGTCAGCGAGCCGGATATTCGCAGCCAAGGTGACAAACGGATACTTATTCAGCTTCCCGGCATCAGAGATACAAAAAGAGCCAAAGATCTTATCGGAAGGACCGCCCTTTTAGAATTCAAACTGCTGGATGAGACCCATGATCTAAATGCTGCCCTGCAAGGAAATGTGCCTCCGGGCAACGAGGTCCTCTATGGAATTAAAGAAGATCCGGAAACACACCGTATCATAAAAACTCCCTATCTTATAAAAAAACGGACCCTTTTAACCGGTGCACATCTGACTGATGCAAAAGTTCAAATAGATTCTCAATACAATGAACCCTATGTTTCCATCAATTTCGACAAAAAAGGCGGAAGAGATTTTGCAAGGATAACCGGAGCAAATGTAAAAAAGCGCCTTGCAATAGTTTTGGATAACAAGGTCTATTCAGCGCCGGTTATCCAGGAAAAAATCGAAGGCGGTCAGGCCCGAATTACCGGACATTTCACCACTGAAGAAGCACGTGATCTTGCCATTGCCCTCCGTGCCGGCGCCCTTCCGGCCCCGGTAAACATCCTTGAGGAGAGAACCGTGGGTCCTTCTCTTGGAACCGATTCCATTAGAAAAGGACTCATCTCAATGTGTGTCGGGGGTATTCTTGTTGTCCTGTTCATGATTATCTATTACAAAGGTTCAGGACTTATCGCAGACGTTGCGCTGATTCTTAATATTGTCCTGATTGCCGGAGGGCTGGCAGGTTTTCAGGCCACTTTAACACTACCGGGTATCGCAGGGATAATCCTCACCATCGGTATGGCCGTTGACGCCAATGTTCTTATATTCGAGCGTATACGGGAGGAAATGAACATCGGCAAGACACCACGAGCAGCAGTGGCTTCGGGCTATGACAGGGCTTCTCTTACAATACTCGATGCTAACGTAACAACGCTTATTGCAGCCCTTGTCCTTTTCCAGTTCGGCACCGGTCCGGTTAAAGGCTTTGCAGTAACACTCAGTTTGGGTGTACTTTCCAGTCTGTTTACAGCCCTTATTCTGTCCCGGTTAATATTCGACTATTTCTTAGTTAAACTAAAGAGTAAAAGACTAAGCATCTAATTATACCTTAACCTGTTTTAATCTAACATCTCAATAAATTATGGGAGCGGCTCAATATCACCATTTAATACACCAGAACTTATTGAGAAGTTACGTTTTAATTGGATAACAGCACAATCTTTGGGGACATCATCAATGCAATTTATAAAGCCCGGTATCAACATTAATTTTATCAGTAAGAGAAAATTTGCTTTCTTCATATCCCTGGCCATGATTCTTGTCAGTATTGCCTCTCTTTTAATTCATAAAGGACCCAGATACGGCATCGATTTCGCCGGCGGGACACTGTTACAGGTAAAGTTTAGCGCCCCTACAAGTCTGAAAAATATAAAATCAGGCCTTGCCACTATAGATTTAGGTAAATCTTCAGTTCAACAGTTCGGTGATCAGAATGATAATGAATATCTTATCCGAACGGACATATCCGTCATGACCTCACAAGAATTTTCTTCAAAAGTGCAGAACGCCCTAAAAGCTTCAACAGGGAATGAGGTTGACATTCGTCGTATTGAAATGGTGGGGCCTCAGGTGGGTAAAGACTTGCGGGAAAAAGCTCTTTTCGCCATGTTTTTCGCCCTGCTCTTTATTGCGATATATATATCCGGTCGTTTTGAATTAAAATGGGTTCTCAGCGGAGTTATGGCCGGCGCGCTCATGGCTGCCGTTTATTTCCTTACCGTTTTTAATGTGAGCGTTCCTTATCTTATCGCGGCCGCATTGATAGTAACAATTTCACTTTTCTGGTTCCTCGAACTAAAATACGCAATGGGAGCTATTGTGGCCCTTATCCATGATGTCAGCATAACCGTTGGCATATTTTCTATTCTTGATAAAGAATTTACCCTTCCGATTATTGCAGCGCTTCTCACCATCATCGGATATTCATTAAATGACACCATTATTATTTTTGACAGAATCCGGGAAAATCAGAAGAAATATCCCAAAAATCCCCTGGAGTTCATAATCAACAGAAGTGTAAATGAGACCCTCAGCCGAACCATACTGACCTCTTTAACCACCCTTGTCGTCGTTTTTGCTCTGTTTGTGCTGGGAGGCGGAATTATTCATGACTTCGCATTTGCAATGATATTAGGCGTTATTGTAGGAACCTACTCATCGGTTTACATTGCAAGCCCCATACTTCTTGCATGGCAGAGTCGAAGAAGAAAGAAATAAGTGGAAAACATTCTGCCATGGTTTGTTCTGAAAAGTGTTCCGGGAATAGGAAATCACCTTTTCAAGCGGCTGATAGATCGTTTCCATTCACCTGAGACTGTTTGTGAAGCTTCCGGAAAGGATCTTCTTGAGGTAGAAGGCATAACCCCCCGTCTTATCACCGCAATAAAGCAGCACAAACTTCGTGATTCGGTTAAAAAAGATCTCGATCTTGTGATGAAAAAAGGTTATAAAATTGTTACCATGTCGGATACGGATTATCCGCCCCTTTTACTTCAAATACCGGATCCTCCGCCTTTCTTGTATGTTTTCGGCCGTCTTAACGGTTCCTTTAAAAATATAGCGGTCGTGGGCTCCAGGAATGCAACAGAATACGGCATCTCTACAACCCGTCGTCTGTGCAGGGATTTGGCTTTGCTTAAAATGACGATCGTCAGCGGCATGGCAATCGGCATTGATTCGGCTGCCCACCATGGAGCGCTGACAGGCAAAGGAAATACCATCGCGGTGTTGGGAAGCGGCCTGGAGATCGTTTACCCGGCAGAAAACCGCAAGCTTTTTCATATGATCGCCGAACACGGCGCCGTTATTTCGGAATTTCCTTTATTGACTGAACCTGAGCCACACAATTTCCCTATACGAAATAGGATAATTAGTGGAATTTCCCTTGGAACCGTGGTCGTTGAAGCAACAAAAAGAAGCGGATCACTTATAACAGCACGCCTTGCAGCAGAGCAAAACAGGGAAGTATTTGCTATCCCTGGAAGCATTCATTCATTCAAAAGCACCGGAACACACACCCTTATAAAACAGGGGGCCAAACTGGTTGAACATGCCCGGGATATTATGGAAGAGATCTCAAATATTATTGAAGCTCCGTTTGAAGAAGATAAAACCGGGAATGAAACCAAGGAAAGAATCCCGAAGTTGTCATCCGAAGAATCGCTTGTATTTGAAGTCATTGGTCCGTATCCTGTTCACATCGATGAACTTGCGAGAAAGCTTTCCATGAAACCCGGCAAACTGTCGAGTATTCTTCTCCAACTTGAACTGAAAAATATTGTACATCAATCCCCGGGAAAACTCTTTTCCCGGGAAGTCATAACGTAAAAGGAAGAAAAAATGAACATCGAACATCGAACGTCCAACATCGCCCCAGTGAAATAGAAAAAAAGTTTCACGGGGTAAAAATGTTGAATGAAAGACAAAAACAAAGGCAAGAATTTAATTATTAAAATTAAATTGCGGAGCGACATCATTATTCGATGTTCAACGTTGGACGTTCCATGTTGGATGTTCAGTCTGTTCGATGTTGGACGTTCATTTTTAATATGTTGGACGTTTTCATTTCAAAACAATCCGTTATGGCATAAACGTAATTAGTGAATGTTCACAAAACAATTTAACGCTTATGGGACTTCGCCCCCAATTGAAATATTGGAATGAGGTAAAACTGTGACCAAACCACTTATCGTCGTAGAATCACCAACCAAGGTTAGAACTATAAAAAAATATCTCGGTAAGAATTACAACGTAACTGCAACCGTCGGTCATATAAAGGATCTTCCGGCAAAGGAAATCGGCATTAATATTGAGGAAGGTTTCAAACCAAAATATATTAACATACCCGGCAAACAGAAAGTTATAAGATCTTTGAAACAGGCTGCGGGCGATTCAAAAGATATTTATCTTGCGCCCGATCCTGACAGGGAGGGTGAAGCCATCGCATGGCATACCGCCGAAATTCTCAAAAAAAAGGGGAGAAGCTTCTACAGAGTTCTTTTTCATGAACTTACAAAAAATGCTATTAATAATGCTATCACATCGCCTGAAGATCTCAACCGTAATAAGTACGAGGCCCAGCAGGCACGCAGGATTTTAGACAGACTCGTCGGATACCAGGTATCCCCCTTGTTATGGCGCAAAGTAAAAGGCGGGCTCAGTGCCGGGCGGGTACAATCCGTTGCCGTGAGAATCATTTGTGAAAGGGAACGGGCTATCCAGGCCTTTGAGTCAGTAGAGTACTGGTCGATAACGGCTCACCTGGAGAACAACGCACCACCACCGTTTACGGCAAAGCTGGTAAAAAAGAACGGGGGAAAAATTAAAATCCCCGATGAAAAAGAATCAAGTTCCATTGTGAAAGAGCTGGCGGGAAAAAAATTTACAGTGGAAAAAGTTCAGAAAAAAACCACCGTAAGAAACCCCCTCCCGCCTTTTATTACCAGCAAACTTCAGCAGGAAGCTATACGTAAATTAAGATTTTCAGCTAAAAAAACCATGAACATAGCGCAACAGCTTTACGAAGGTATAGACCTTGGACCCGGTGAACCCGAAGGACTTATCACTTACATGCGTACAGATTCCACGCGGATCGCAAAGGAAGCCGCTTTTGAGGCTTTAAAACTTATTAGGGAAAGATTCGGAGAAAAATATGCTCTTGAAAAGCCGAGGTTCTTCAAAAACCGTAAAAAGGCTCAAGATGCCCATGAAGCCATACGACCCACATCGGTCTTTAATACCCCTGAAAAATTAGCCCCATATCTTTCCAAAGACCAGCTTGCTTTATATCGGCTTATCTGGCAGCGCTTTGTTGCATCCCAGATGAAACAGGCTCTTCTCAATAAAATTACCGTATCTGTCATGGCAGGCCCCTACCTGTTTACAGCAAGTGGTTCATCAGTAAAGTTCCCCGGTTTCATGGCTCTTTACATGTCTGTGGATGAGGAAATCAAAAGTGAAATTCAAAAGAAAAAAGATGATCTTCCCGAACTTGATGAAGGCATGGTTTTAAAACTCAACAAATTAGAGCCCAAACAACATTTTACAATGCCTCCTCCGAGATTTTCAGAGGCATCTTTGGTCAAAGAACTCGAAGAGAACGGAATCGGCCGCCCCAGCACCTATTCCAACATCCTGTCCACTATCAGAGGAAAAGGTTATGTAGACCTAATAAAAGGATATTTCAGACCCAGCGAACTGGGATTTATTGTTAATGACCTTCTAGTAGAAAGCTTCCCCGATGTGTTTGATGTGGAATTTACCGCCAAAATGGAGGACGACCTGGACCGTATAGAGGCCTCAGAGGTTAATTCGTTAGAAATCTTAGAACGTTTTTACGACTCTTTCAAAAACGCACTCGAAACCGCTTCAAAAGATATGCTCAGCTTAAAGGCCGTGGGTATGCCAACGGATATTATCTGTCCCAAATGTAATTCAAAACTTACTATCAGGATAGGTAAAAACGGACATTTTCTGGGTTGTAGTAGATATCCGGAGTGTACTTATACTCGAAACTACATCAGGGATGAAAAAGGTGTCATTCATCCGGTTGAGCCGTCGTCCGATGAAACTTCCGATAGAGTCTGTGAAAAATGCGGCAAGTCGATGCTCATAAAACAGGGCAAATACGGCACATTTTATGCCTGTAGTGGTTACCCGGATTGCAAAAACACTCAATCAGTTATTTCAAGCAACGGCGGGAAGGCAACAGGCGTAAATTGCCCTGAGAAAGACTGCGGCGGCACTCTTCTGGAGCGCAGGTCCAAACGGGGTAAAATATTCTACGGCTGCAGCAACTTTCCTAACTGCACTTTTGCCGTATGGGACAAACCCGTCGATAAAAAATGTCCCAAGTGTAACGCCAGGTTCCTGCTTGAAAAAACTACTAAAAAGCAAGGTACTTTTCTTTCCTGTCATACTAAAGAATGCGGGTATAAAGAAAAGGCGTAACTGCTCTTTGGAGATTCGAATAAATGATATTTGATTACCTTTTAACTGATCGCTAAACACAATCCATTATTTTTTTTGTCATTTTGTTTCACACGCTTAAAAAAGCAAGTTCTGGTACTCTTATTATTTTATCATTTGGTTTATGATGCAACCTTATCACCCATTCTGGAAGTTAGTTTCATATCAGCGTCGGTTATAAAACAATGCTTCCGATCCCACAAAATTATTTAGGAGGCAAAAAGTCCGCTGGACTTTTAATTTTTTTATGAATTGAATTACAAATGGCATATATATTGCTTTTATGACTAACACTCTAAATTGGGTATTGATTGGACTAATTCTGTCCCTTCAATAACTTGTTGGCTCTCAATAGAAAAAGAGGATATTAATGGTTTCAAGAGAAAGTCAAAAAATAGGAAGTATAAAGACTTTTATTGAAAGGCTTGAGAATTTGAGTCTCGACAAGCCGTCAAATGCTGTCTTTTATTTTCGTGGTCATTCTGATCATGCGGAATTTAAGCTCGAACCTTCAATTTATAGAGAAAAAGAATGGATTGAGAATGAGCATAGGATGTTTCACGAGATTATAATGAAATGCCCAAATGATTTTAGCGGCGCTAAAACAACCTTCGAAAAACTTGTTAAGATGCAGCATTACTCGTTACCGACAAGGCTTCTTGATTTAACTGAAAATCCTTTGGCAGCTCTATTTTTCGCAGTTAACTCGAATCTTGATAAGGATGCTTAAGTTTTAATATTTAAAGTTCCTAAGAAAGAAGTAAAATATTATGACAGTGATACTGTTAGCATTCTTTCAAATATAGCAAAAAGACCTGATGATTTTGATATCACAAAATTTAAAGGTAAGAGTAAAGAAGATTTTAATAGGGAAACACAAATCACATATTTACTTCATGAAATAAAAGAGGAGAAACCATATTTTGAACCGGTGATTGTCGCAAAAGATTTAAAGTCTGTGGTCTGCGTAAAACCTAAATTAGACAATCCGAGAATAATTAGACAGGACGGTGCATTTTTTATTTTTGGTATCAATAACAAAAAAACGCTTCCTGCAAATATCCCAGTAAAATACCATGTTACTACAGAACCTTATCGATTAATTATCAATAAATCAGGGAAAAGTAAAATACTTGGACAATTGGCAACTTTAGGAATAAATGAAGCGTCAATGTTCCCTGAAATAGATTCTGTTTCGAAATACATTAAACAAAAATTGAAAAATGAGCTAACAAAAGCATCCAGCGGACGCAAAAAGCCGCGTCGCTGATGCTTGACGTTGGGTGTAATAAACAACAATAGGTATTGACAATAGTCATACCATTGGTTATATTACTATTATTATCAATAGAGGTGACAACATGCCAAAAATTAAAACAGCGATATCAATTGAAAAACCAATTTTTGAAAAAATGGATATCCTTGCAAGAAATTTAAAAATTTCAAGGAGCCGCTTATTCGCTATGGCTGCGAAGGAATTTATTGAACGACATAAAAACTTAGAACTTCTTAAATCACTTAACCAAGCATACGAAGACACACCAAAATCCGAGCCCACGGTGACACAAATGCGTTCCCGTCATTATAAATTGGTTAAAGATCAATGGTAATCAATCAAGGGGATATTTTTTGGATAGATTTCGACTCTCCAAGTGGATCAGAGCCTGGGTATCGTCATCCACATGTCGTCATTCAAAATAACCTTTTCAACCGAAGCAGGATTAATACGGTCGTTGTCTGCTCTCTTACATCAAACACCAAAATAGCAAACGCTCCCGGCAACGTTTTATTAAAAAAAGGGGAAGCAAATTTGCCTAAAAAAAGCGTTGTCAATATCTCACAGATTTTTACCGTGAACAAAAGCGATTTAGTTGAAAAGATTGGAACGCTATCAAAAAATCGTATTCTTCAAGTTTTGCAAGGTATTAAGCTTCTTGCAGAAATTAGAGAGGTTGATTAAAAGTAGCTGCACCCAACAATGCAAATGCAGTGGATCGCAAAAAGCCGCGCCCACTGATTTGCGACGTTAGCGCAGTTTTTCTTTTATTAACTGGAAGTTTGAGTTTTTTTCCTTCCTTCTCATACTCACATGTTTATTTACACCAAGATTCGCCACTTAGCAGTGGACAATATATCATTAAAATATTATGTATGTTAATCTTTATCATAGCCAAAGGATAAATTAAATTTCCAATTACAGAAAACAATTGTGGGGAAAACTGGAGGAACTGTCAAGAAAATGGCAATCAAAAGAGTTACCTTCCAGGTCAGGGCTTGAAAAAGCAGCCGGAGAGTTGTGTGAATGGAAAGTGAAAACAGGTGTTTCAGGGTTATGGGACACCCCTCCTTTGATGATTACAGCAACCCTTGACGATGGTTTGGGCCAGGGTCTCGAAGTTATTCGGATGTTTTCTGAAACAGCTGGTCTTGAAATCATTGAGCTCGGGCTACTTGTGACACCTGACAAAATCATAGCCGCATGTAAAAAAAACAACCCTGATTTTTTAGGATTAACCGTACTCCAGTTTGATTCAGAGGAAAACATTTTAATGATAAGCAAAAATCTCCCGTCAAAAACAAAAATAATTGCAGGAGGGCCGGTTTTTACGGCAGACCCTGAATTTGCCCAACGCACAGGCATCCATTTCGTAGCAAAAAATGTTGCCGATTTTATCCGGTTTCTGCTTCAGATATAAGAAATTGCCAAGAGTTAAACATGACGGTCTCGTAAAAAGTCCAACTTCTGCGTTGTGCTGCATTTCACAATCATTCAACGTACGACACGTACGCCCCATGATTACAAAATTTGCACGCCTTGAATTTGAACTTTTTCAGCTTTTGGACTCATCCCCGCTTTCAGCGGGACCCTCCAGAGGGCGGGAGGACATCCCCCTTTTAAAAACTATTAGTTTACTTTTTTTCACTATACAAGGCGGATAAATCTACGCTACGCCCCCACCAGCATCTAATACTTTTCGAATGGAAGCCACAAAATTGGACATGTTCAGCGGTTTTTCAATATATTTTCGGATACCCAACGCCCGTGCTTTTTCAGCATCAATGTTCTCGCTGTAACCGCTGCAAAGGATAATCGGCATACCCGGACGGATGTTTAAAATCTCTTTTGCCAGTTTGTCACCGGTCATCTGCGGCATAGTCATGTCCGTTATCACCAGATCGAACCGACGCGGCTCGGAGCGAACCAGCTCTAAAACCTCAATAGGATCGCTTTTTGCTTCAACCCGATATCCCTGCATTTCAAGCATCCGCTTCGCCATTTTCACCAACGATGTTTCATCATCAACAAAAAGTATTTTCTCATTGCCGGTGGGCAACGCCTCCGGTTCCCCGGCTTCTTGCGCCATTTTTGCTTCAGTTAGCGGAAATAATACCTCGAAGACAGTCCCTTTCCCCGGTTCGCTTGCAACGGTGATTGCCCCGTTGTGGTTTTTGACGATGCCATGCACTACGGCAAGTCCCATACCGGTTCCCTCGGCCAGACTCGTTGTGGTAAAATAAGGTTCAAATATGCGGTCAATGATCTTTGGATCAATCCCGTGCCCGCTATCTTTGACAGTCAGCTTCAAGTAATTTCCCGGTCCTAAGCCCTCGTACCTGGCTGCTGAGGTCTCATCAAGGGTGGTATTTTCTAAATTCACCTCCAGCACGCCGCCTTCTTCCTGCATGGCATTCTTGGCGTTGGCGCACAGGTTTAGAAGCACCAAGTTAATCTGGGATGAGTCGGCCATCACCGTGTCGGATTTACAGGAAATGTTCCGGCGAATCTCAATGGTCGTGGGAATAGAAGCCCGTATTAAATTTAATGTTTCACTGACAATTGAGCTGATCTGTACCGGCATCAGTTGAAACACGGACTTTCGGGCAAAGCCTAAAAGCTGACGCACTACCTCTTTTGCCCGTAATGAGGCTGTTTGTATATCTTCCAAACATTCCCTGGCCGGGTTCGATTCAGGGACATCATTTATGGCCAATTCCGTATTGCCGATAATTGTTCCGAGGATGTTGTTAAACTCATGGGCGATGCCGCCTGCCAGGGAACCGATAGCCTCCATCTTCTGGGATTGCCGGAGCATGGCTTCAAGCCGTTTCCGCTCCGAGATGTCGCGCATGGAACCGATAATCTTTACGGTGTTGCCTTTTTGATCCCTTTGCAACGTCGAATTAAGTTCAACGGAATATTGGGACCCATCTTTGTCT
>CAZKDT010000049.1:0-11467 GCA_964551515.1 uncultured Desulfobacteraceae bacterium
ACAGGCATATGTTTAATATTCCGAGGATTATTTTTTGAACATAACGCAGAGATTGAGCAAAAAGACCATTTATGGATAGACACAAACTAAAATTAGCAACCCGGAACTTATTGAGTAGTTACTTAAATATCCTTTTAAAAATAGCTCAAATAATCTTAGAGTTAAGCCCAAACAAAGTGAGACTTAGCACCTGTGTTCATCACTCCTGACACCTGAAACCTTAAGAGATATGGAACAAAAAAGGCTCACAAGTTGTTGAAATACCTGTAAGCCTAAACATTTCTGGAGGCGGCAACCAGATTCGAACTGGTGAATAGCGGTTTTGCAGACCGCTGCCTTACCACTTGGCTATGCCGCCAAAAAAAATGGAGCGGGAAACGGGATTTGAACCCGCGACTTCGACCTTGGCAAGGTCGCACTCTACCACTGAGTTATTCCCGCTCAACGATATGGGTTTTATAAATATATTTTCCGTTTTTGTCAAGAGAAAATTATTTCTTAAGAAGACCTTTGAACCTTATAAAATAGTCCGCACCGGACCAGAGAGTCAATATCAAGGCCGCCCATAAAAATATCATCCCTATTGCATGAAAATCGATGGTAAGATATTGAAAGTGTATTAAAAGAGGAATTATGGCGGCGATTTGAAATCCGGTTTTGTATTTTCCGAGGCTGGATGCGGAAACGTCTCGTCCCTTATCGGCAATAATGCTCCTCAAACCGGTCACTGCGATTTCACGACCGATAATAATACAAACAATCCATGCCGGTATCCACCCGAGTGACGTGAGCATAATAAAACAAGTAGAAACCAGAACCTTGTCGGCAACAGGATCCATAACCTTTCCAAAGTTGGATACCAATCCTCTTTGTCTGGCATAAAAACCGTCGAGAAAATCGGTTATGGCAGCCGCAGTGAAAGTCAGTGCAGCGATGAATGTACAAATTCTGCTGGGAAACATAAGCAAAACCACAATCAGCGGTACTGCAGCAACACGAAACAAAGTCAACGTATTGGGATGACTAAATATATTTTTCAGCTGTCCGCCGGAAAACATGGTTTTGAGTATGCTCCTATTTTTTTGTTTTTTCCCAGTCGTCAAGAAAAGCCTTGAGGCCCTTGTCGGTCATAGGATGGGCTGCCAGTTTGCCGAGGACACTAAAAGGGATGGTTGCAATGTCTGCCCCCATTAATGCCGATTCCAGCACATGAAGCGGATTGCGAATACTGGCTACAATGATTTCGGTATCAAATGCATAGTTACTGTAAATTTCAACAATCTGTTCCACAAGCAAAAGACCTTCCTGGGACAGATCATCAAGACGACCGATAAATGGGCTTATATAAGTAGCCCCAGCCTTTGCAGCCATAAGAGCCTGGAGTGGTGAGAAGGCCAATGTTACATTTGTTTTTATTCCTTCTTCCGATAGCACACGTGTTGCCTTCAAACCATCTACTATCATGGGAATCTTCACCACAATATTATCGTGGATCTTTGCCAGATGACGGGCTTCTTTAATCATACCCTCTGTATCAATACTAATAACTTCAGCACTGATGGGACCGTCAACTATTTGACAAATCTCTTTTATAATCTCTTCAAAATCCCGACCTTCTTTTGCAATCAGACTCGGATTGGTTGTAACACCATCGACCATACCCATGCTGTTTGCTTCCTTTATTTCATCAATGTTTGCAGTATCGATAAAAAATTTCATCTGCTATTCCCCTTCTGTGTGATAAATTGGTTGATGGCTTCGTAAAAAATTCAACTTCTGCGTTGCGCTGCATTCCTCGTCACTGCAATGTACTATAAGTACGTCTCATTCCTCGGAATTTGCGCGCCTTGAATTTGGAGCTTTTTACTTTGCCATCAAAATCTGACTTTATACGAGTTCATCATATTTAGACTTTTCACGGTTACCCTCTTACTGAAACATTATGCGTTTATGGTACTTTTCCTAATATATTATAAGATCGGTTTGTTCTGGTTAATTTCTATTTTTTTGAATACGTTTCTTCAAATTTATCTCTGCATTCTGTACTACAAAAATATAAATCTTTTCCATCGATTCTCAAATGCACACTGTCTTTTTTAGGAAAATATATTTTGCAGAAAGGATCTTTGATCATAACATCATCCATCTCTCCGGCAGTTTTGTCAAACACAGTCTTCTGCGTCGACCTGCTTTGAAGCATCCAGGATTTCAGAGCCCTGTAGCAAAGGTATATAATAGCCAATAAGATTAATAATCGCATGTATACTCAATGATCCTTTGTTCATTTTCATCCAAAATATCTAACAGATATTGCACATCCTTTTTTAAGACAGGATGAACAATTTCTGGATCTATATCACAAATAGGCTTTAATACAAAACGTCTTTTATGCATCCTGGGATGTGGAACAACCAGTCTGAATGAATTTTTCACCAAATCATCATATAAAATGATATCCAGATCGAGAATCCGCGGGCCAAACCGTACAGTGTCATACACCCGCCCTGTATCACGTTCGATTGACTTAAGTTCATTTAACAACTGAAAAGGATCGAGGAGGGTTTCAATCTTTACTACTAAATTTACGAACCAGTCCTGGTCTTTGTAATCGACAGGTTCGGTTTTGTAAAATCGCGACCAATCTTTCAATACTGTTTTTTGGTCTCTTGTCAGGGCGGCAATACCATTTTTACAGTTTAAAAGTTTATCACCGATGTTGGACCCTGCACCAATATATGCGGTATGAAATTCCATTGGTTAGCAATCATCTTTCCATGCATCTTCCCAGAGTTGAGCCTTGTAGATAATACGAGCATCGCCTTCAAGATAAATGTCGTGATAGTTGCCGTCTTTTTGTTGATAAAAAGTATTAAGATATCCACCACTTCGTGTTAAAACATTTACAGGAGACTTTAACTTTTTTCTGCAAGCCATAACAATAGCGCCGGCAATTGCACCCGTACCACATGCCAGAGTTTCATCTTCAACGCCCCGCTCATAGGTCCGAATCGCAATAATGTTGTCCTTTACATGACATACAAAATTTACATTTGTGCCGGCAGGAGCAAACCTGGAGTGAAACCGCACCTCCCTGCCCACTTTAACAACTTCACTCGTATCGATACTGTCTTTCACAATTACAACATGAGGAACACCGGTGTTGACACTGGAGATGGAAAGTGAACTGTTTTTAAGTTCAATCGTATAATCTATTTTAAGATCTAAGGGGTCTGTCATTTTTACTTTAACACGCTCCCCCACAACCTGTGCTTGAACAATACCGGCTTGGGTTTCAAAGGACATGGCCGGTCCTGCAATACCCGTTAAATATGCGTAACGTGCAACACACCTGGCTCCGTTTCCGCACATTTCCGCAACACTGCCGTCAGAATTATAAAAACGCCACTTGAAATCCGCAGCATCAGTGTTTTCCACAAGGATAAAACCGTCAGCGCCCACAGACATTTTTCTACGGCATACTTTGGTGATAAAACTCAGCAAACCGGGTTCATCGACAATTTTATTACGGTTGTCAACAATTATAAAATCGTTGCCGCTTCCGCTCATCTTGTAAAAATCAATTTTTTTCATAAGGCAACCGGACAAGCTGGAGCTAAAAATATTTGCCACCAAGGCACAATAAACCAGACTCAAAGGATTTTATTGGGTTCTAAAAAACCTGGATCGACTTTTGTTAAAAAATGCCATCCAATACCTATAGTCAGTAAAATTTAGAACTATTTAACAGGGTAAACCTTTCTGGCGAAAAGAAAAAAGGTAAGACCTTAAGTTATTTTAATCACATAGAAATGGTGGAACCGATTCACCATCAATGAGATCATCATAACTCTCGCGGGCCCTAATAACATGAAATCTGTCATCCTTTACCATTACTTCGGCCACCCTTGGTCTCGAACAGTAGTTGGACGACATGGTAAAGCCATAAGCGCCGGCACTCATCACCGCAAGAAGATCCCCTTTCTTTACATCGGAAATCTTGCGGTCTACCGCCAGAAAATCCCCTGTCTCGCAAATCGGACCAACAATATCAGCTATTATCGACTGATTTTCAGTGATTATAACCGGCTCGATGGCATGAAAAGCGTCATACAGTGTGGGACGCAACAGATCGTTCATCCCTGCATCAGCAATAATAAACTCCTTGACCTTTCCCGACTTTCTAAAAAGAACCCTGCTAACCAGTATTCCGGCATTTCCAACAATAACTCTACCCGGTTCCAGAATAAGCTGAAGATTCGAGCCTTTGAGAGACTCAACAATTGCCCTGGCATATTCACGGGGATGGGGCGGCGTTTCATCCTCATATTTTATTCCAAGGCCCCCACCCATATCCATGTATCTGATTTCAATTCCCATTTGCCTGATTTCATTTATCAGCTTCTTTAGGCTTTCCAGAGCTTCTATAAAAGGTTTTGATTCCGCAATCTGTGATCCTATATGGCAATCGATGCCCATTATATCGATGTTCTTAAGCTTGCTCGCGATCTTGTATCCTTCAATGGCTGTCTCCATATCAATACCGAATTTATTTTTTTTCAGACCGGTTGAGATGTATGGATGAGTTTTTGGATCAACATCAGGGTTTACACGAATGGCCACAGGAGCTTTCCTTTGTAAAAGGCCTGCCCTTTCGTCCATAAGTTCAAGTTCTTCCAAAGACTCTACATTGAACATTAAAATGTTTGCTTCAAGAGCATAGTCTATTTCGTGAATTTGCTTTCCCACCCCTGAATAAACAATTTTATCCGGAGAGAAACCGGCTTTTAATCCGCGATACAGTTCCCCGCCAGAAACAACATCAAGCCCACTGCCAAGGCTTTCAAACAGTTTTAAAACTGCAAGGTTAGTATTGGCCTTTGCAGAAAAACATACAAGTCTTTCCAAACCTTCAAAGGCCTCATTAAAAACAAGGAAATGACGCTTTAAGGTAGCATGGCTGTATAAATAAAAGGGAGTATCGACCTTTTCGGCAATCATACGGATCGGAACATCCTCACAATACAACTCGTTATTCCGGTATAAAAAATGATGCATAACTCACCTTAACCTAATAGGATTTAAGATTGAATGGGGTTTTTCATGAACGGGCGCCCTGGGCGGTGCCTTTTTGCCACATGCTGAGAAAATGAAGACAATTGAAATAACAATAGAACATATTAAAATAATATATTTTTTAGAATTTTTTTTTTTCAACGGATTAACCTTTCATCTTCCGGGCAAGGTCCTTTTCAACATTGTTTATGGCAGCCTTTACGTTTTCCAGCGCTGTCCCGCCAAAAGATTTTCGCCGGTTTATCATCTGGTCAATGGTTAAAATATTAAAGATATCCTTTTCAATATGGGATGAAAAGGATTTCAGCTCTTTTAAGGTAAGTTCATGAAGCTCCTTTTTTTTGTTCGACGCATAAGCAACCACCTTCCCCACGCAATCATGAGCCTGTCTGAATGCCATTCCTTTTGTTACAAGATAATCCGCCATATCGGTTGCGTTTAAAAATCCCGTAGATGTGGCCCGCTGCATCGCTTCTTTGTTTATTTTCAGTTTTGGAAGCATTTTTATGTAAATTTCCAAACAATCTGCCAAGATATCCACCGTGCTGAACAGTACGGTTTTGTCCTCCTGCATGTCTCGGTTATAAGACAATGGCAATGATTTCATAACCGTCAAAAGAGAAATTAAATTCCCGAAAACACGGCCGGTTTTCCCTCGTACAAGTTCAGGAACATCGGGATTCTTTTTTTGAGGCATAATACTGCTGCCAGTGGCAAAGGAATCCGGGAGTTCAATGAAACCGAATTCCGATGAAGACCACAGAATTAACTCTTCTGACATACGGCTCAAATGAACCATACAAATACTCGCCGCTGAAAGAAATTCGATGATAAAATCCCTGTCTGAGACTGCATCTATGCTGTTTGCCGATATTTCCGGAAAATAAAGAATCCCGGCGACGTATTCCCTGTCAATTGGATATGTTGTTCCGGCAAGGGCGGCACTGCCCAGCGGCATCACGTTTATGCGTTTCAAACAATCACTGAACCTGTCGGCGTCTCTTAAAAACATCTCATAATATGCCATCAAATGGTGGGACAAAAGAATCGGCTGAGCTCTTTGCAAATGAGTGTAGCCGGGTAAAACAACATCAATATGGATTTTGGCAAGGTCCACGATAACCTTTTGGAACATAACAAGCCGATTTATTGTATGTAACGTCTCATCCCTCAAATATATTCTTACATCCAGAACCACCTGGTCATTTCGGCTTCTTGCGGTATGAAGCTTCTGAGCGACTTTTCCCACTTTTTCGATAAGCCTGGCTTCAATATGCATATGTATATCCTCCAGGCTTTGATCAAACTGAAAATCTCCCAGATCTATCTCTCTTTTTATCATGCCAAGACCCTCTATCAATGATGATGCCTCCTCTTCGGAAATAATAGACGTTTTGGCAAGCATACGGCAATGGGCAATACTCCCTTGAATGTCATAGGAATAAAGCCTTTTATCCACATCAATTGATGACGTAAAGTGTTCAACAATTCTATCTGTCTTTTCTAAAAATCTGCCATCCCAGAGCTTTTTAGCCATATAATCCTCAGCTGTTTTTTTTCATCATCTTCTGAATACGCAGTCTTAAAGCATTCAAACGTATAAAGCCTTCGGCATCTTTCTGGCTGTATACACTGTCATTTTCAAACGTTGCGAAATCCTCCCTATAAATCGATTCATCGGATTTACGTCCCAGAACCCGGCAGTTCCCCTTGTAAAGTTCAAGCCGAGCAACCCCGGAGACATTGGTCTGGGTTCGATCCACCATATCCTGCAAAAGCTTCATCTCGGGTGAAAACCAGAAGCCGTAATACACCAGTTCGGAATATTTCGGAATTAGGGAATCCCTCAGGTGCATGACTTCCCTGTCCATGGTAATGGATTCAATGGCCATATGGGCGGCCCGCAACACCGTGCCGCCCGGAGTTTCATAGACACCGCGGGATTTCATGCCCACAAAACGATTCTCCACAATATCGGCTCTGCCGATTCCGTTACGCCCCCCCAGCCGGTTGAGCTCTTTGAGGAGTTGAGCCGGAGACATAGGTTTGTCGTTTATGGCCACAGGATCGCCCTGTTTAAAGGTTATTTCGATAACTTCAGCCGTGTCCGGCGCATCCTGGGGGGAAACCGTCATACGGAACATGTTGTCGGGGGGCGCTTGCCAGGGATCCTCAAGCAAGCCTCCTTCAAAGCTTATGTGAAGGAGATTCCCGTCGGTACTGTATGGTTTTGCACGGGTTGTCGGCACCTCGATACCGTGCTGTTCGGCAAACGCCATCAAGGCGCTTCGCGAGTTAAGATCCCACTCACGCCAGGGAGCAATGATCCTTATATTCGGATCTATTGCAAAATAGCTGAGTTCAAACCTCACCTGGTCGTTTCCCTTTCCGGTGGCGCCATGGCTTACCGCATCCGCCCCTTCAATCCGGGCAATCTCCATCTGTCGTTTTGCAATCAAGGGTCTGGCAAGAGAGGTGCCCAGAAGATACTGTCCTTCATAAATCGCATTTGCCCGAAACGCAGGGAAAACATAATCTTTTACAAAAGTTTCCTTCAAATCGTCAATATAAACCTTTGTTGCCCCTGTTTTTAGGGCGTTTTCCTCCACCTGATTCAGCTCATCCCCCTGGCCCATATCTGCAGCAAATGCAACAACTTCACAACGGTAAGTCTGGATCAGCCATTTTAAGATCACGGAGGTGTCCAAGCCCCCGGAATACGCCAGAACCACTTTATTTACGGTATGAGACACGACCTTCTCCTTTTATCCGGTTTTACCAGGTCAAACCTGAAATAACAAATTACAAGCATCAAATCTCAAATAAATTCCAAACTACAAGCTCCAAATTCCTGATTCCTCATTCCTGATTTCTGATTTCTGACACCTGACACCTTAAGATCTGGATTAGGGTATTAAAACATCAAGTATTGCCTTATGCATGTGGAGTTTGTTTTCCGCTTGATCCCATACAACCGAATTGGGGCCTTCCAGCACATTTTCGGTGATCTCTTCCCCCCGGTGCGCCGGCAGGCAATGCATTACCATAACATCTTTGGCCGCATGTTTTAACAGCGCTTGATTTACCTGAAACGCCTCAAACACCCGCTCCCTTTTGACCTGTTCACTCTCTTGCCCCATGCTGGCCCAGACGTCGGTATAGATGACATCGGCATCTTTTACCGCTTCAACAGGATTCGAGGTTACGTTAATTTTTCCAACCCCTGTCTCAAGAGCCTTTTTCATAACCTCCTTACGAGGGGAATATGTGTCCGGGCATGCTAAATCAAGGTTTAAATCCAAAACCGCCGCGGCATTTATCCATGAATGGGCCACATTATTCCCGTCTCCAACCCAGGCGATCCGGATATCCTTAACCCCCCCCTTAATCTCTATTACCGTCATAATATCACTTAATACCTGGCACGGGTGGAATAAATCGGTCAGAGCATTGATCACCGGGATGTCTGTAAATTCGGCGAACTCTTCCAGCCAATCCTGTGAATAGGTCCGAATCGCCAAACCGTCCAGGTATCTTGAAAGTACCCTGGCGGTGTCTCGAACCGGTTCGTTTCGTGCAATTTGGGTGTCCTTGGCGCTTATGAAAATCGGTGTTCCGCCCAACTGAATCATGGCCGATTCAAAGGAAATGCGCGTGCGGGTAGAGGGTTTGTCGAAAATAAGACCCAGGGTTTTACCGGCAAGCGGTCTGTCCGCAATCCCTTTTTTATATCTTTTTTTTAATTCAGACGCCCGTTCAAATAGAACTTCAAACTCCTCCCGGGCAAGATCTGTAAGTGTCAAAATGTCTTTTTCCAATGTTACCTCACCTATTGATTGACGATTTTCTATTGAAGATTGAATATTAAAAAAATCTTCAGATTATATTACTGAAAAGACAGAGCAAACTCCTGTTAAATAAAAGCAAATATATTGTAACATCTCAATCTAATACCTCATCCAGACATGCCACAAGAACGTCTATCTCTTGTTTTTCTATGATAAGCGGAGGAATAAACCGTAGAATATTCCCCTGGATGCAGTTTATTAGAAATCCTTTTTCCATGCACGAAGCAACAATCTGATCTCCCTCTATTTTCAGCTTCATTCCCAGAAGCAGACCCATACCGCGAACATCCTCAATTACTTCATGCCTGTCTTTCAACCATGAAAGCCTATCCTTAAAATAACCCCCTATAGTTCTACAATGATCGATGATATTCTCTTCTGAAAGCACCCGTACAACTTCAAGTGACGCCGCGGAGACAACCGGGGTGCCGCCGAATGTCGAAGCATGTGACCCCGGCCCGAATGCATCGGCGACTTCTTCTCTGGCCAGCATAGCCCCTATGGGCAATCCATTGGCCAGGGCTTTGGCCAGGGTCATTATATCCGGGGTTATACCGAAATGCTCGTAGGCAAAAAGTCTGCCGGTACGTCCCATCCCTGTCTGAATTTCATCAAAAATTAAAAGAATGCCGGTGTCGTCACAAACCTGCCTTACGGCCTTAAGGTAGTCAGGATCGGGACATCGAACCCCGCCTTCACCCTGTATCGGTTCTATTAAGACAGCGCATGTGGATGGGCCTATGGCGCCACGCAATGCGCTAATGTCACTGAAGGGCACATAGTCAAAGCCTTCCAGTACGGGTTCGAATCCTTGTTTTATCTTATCCTGTCCGGTTGCGGAAAGGGTGGCCATGGTCCGTCCATGAAAAGAATGCTCCATGGAAATGATTCTGTATTTCCCCCTTTCCCCTTTTTCCTTGAAATATTTTCTGGCCAGTTTAATGGCGGCCTCATTTGCTTCAGCACCGCTGTTACAGAAAAATACCCGGTCGGCAAAGCTGTTTTCCGTAAGCCAGTATGCCAGATCTACCTGGGGGATTGTATAATAAAGGTTGGACACATGAAAAAGGGTGTCCGCCTGCATGCAAAGCGCTTTTGAAACTTGCGGATGTGCATGGCCGAGATTGCATACGGCAATTCCGGCAACAAAATCGGTATATTTTTTACCATCTGTATCCCAGAGCGTACATCCTTTGCCTTTTGCGATCACAATGGGAAATCTTTTATAGGTTTTTGTGATCACCTGATCCGCTTTTTTAATTATCTCTTGAGTCATTGTAACCCCTTTCCGTCAATCATATGGTTACTTCCGTGCCGATCCCTTTATCCGTAAAAAGCTCGAGTAATAAGGCATGGCGCTTATTGCCGTTTATAATGTGAGCCTTTCCAACTCCGTTTCTCATCGCCTCCAGCGCACATTCGATTTTAGGGATCATCCCTCCGATAATGGTTTTTTCTTCCACCATCTGATTGATGTTCTCTGCGCTAATTGAAGAAATAAGGGACCCTGAATCATCGAGAACACCATCTACATCGGTTAGCAAGATCAATCGACCTGCTGAAAGGGCTACGGCAATACTACTTGCAACCAGATCTGCGTTTATGTTGTATGTTTCACCCGATTCTCCGGCCCCGACCGGTGCGATAATAGGAATAAACCCCTTTTGGGTCAGCGTATTGATGATGTCCGGGTTAACATGGGTAACCTCACCCACCAGACCAGGATCGATTATCTCCGGGGGCTTATCCTTATCCTCCCAATGAACGATATGAAGTTTTCTGGCACGGATAAGCCCTCCGTCCTTACCGCTCAACCCCACAGCCTTACCGCCCTGCTGATTGATCTGAGCAACAATCCCCTTGTTGACTTTACCCCCTAAAACCATCTCCACAACATCCATGGTCGCCTCATCCGTAAGACGCATCCCTTTTACAAACCTGGAATGAATTCCCATGCGATCAAGAACAAAGTTGATCTGCGGGCCGCCACCGTGAACAACAACCGGATTCAGTCCCGTAAACTTCATTAAAGCAATATCCCGGGCAAAATCCTGCTTCAACTGCTCGTCGACCATGGCATGACCTCCGTACTTTACCACCACGGTCATACCATAGAAACGGCGAATATAAGGCAGGGCTTCAATCAGTATGTCGGCAACATTTGAGTTCATATTATCTTCTTTTCTTTAGCTGTCAGGTTTCAGTGCCTCTGTTCATCATTCCTGACACCTGACACCAAGCATACGGTAAGCAATACACATGAGAAGTTAGGTACTTACAGAATATACCGGCTCACTATGATCATTTCATACACCAGAACTGGGGTGGTAAAAATCGCCGTGTATACTAATGGAATTTTAATCCCATTTTTGTTCCATATCTTAAGGTCTCAGGTGTCAGGTGTCAGGAAGCCTGTTCAGCAGTAATGAGCCAGCCCTGAGGGAGCGTTTCATCATTTACGCCATATCCATATAATTGCTCATGGTCACCTGGTGTAATTCACGGCTGTTGGTTTACGACAGCCATTCATTCCTTATCACCGGGAT
>CAZKDT010000050.1:0-11385 GCA_964551515.1 uncultured Desulfobacteraceae bacterium
GGTGTCAGGTGTCAGGTGTCAGGTGTCAGGTGCCTCTGTGCTAAGATTCATAATAAATGATACTTTTAATCCAACATTATTTGTCAACAAATTCTTTGTCTTTATTTTGAATTGCACCCCGCACACACTGCAGGTAACAGCTTAATAATAAAAGATAAAACAACCATTTAAAAATGGCTCAAATAATCTTAGTTTTAAGCCCAAATAAAGTGAAACTTAGCACCTCTGTTCATCATTCCTGACACCTGACACCTGACACCTTTATAAACGATTACTCCCAGTAAATGGTTTTTGCAATAATACTGGTCAAGTCTATCATCTCCATGTTAAGTTCTTCTCCGAGAAAAGGATCTTCCATGGCACAACGAAGATGAATCTGGCATTTGGGACAGGCGGTGACCATAAGATCACTTCCGGTATCATGCGCCTGCCTCAAGCGTTTGACCTGTAGGGCCTTGCTGAACGCATCGCATCCGGTCCAGGCGCAATTTCCGCAACATATGGCCGACTTTCCATTATTCTGCATCTCCCGAAAGCTGCTTGGTTTGAGGCGCCGGATTAATTTTCTGGGAAGGTCTGCAGGTTCTTCGATCCAGTTTAAACGACACGAATCTTGAAAAGTTATTTTTTTATCAATTTTTTTAAAATCTATGGCGCCTTTGCTAATTTCATTTTCAAGCAGTTCATAGATGTGGGTGACCTTGAAACTTAATTCGATTCCATGTTTTGGGTAATCATGGGCCAGTGTCCGATAGCACTCCGGGCAAGCCGTAATCACCTCCTCAATTCCAAGGTTATGGATCGACTCCACATTCATTGACGCTAATTTTAAAAAATTATCTTTATCTCCCGACCAGAGGAGATCATGTCCGCAGCATCGCTCATCCTGGAGCAGGGCCGGTTTAATATCGAAGAAATTGAGAAGACGAAGACTATCTTTTAAAATATTAAGGGTTTTAACGCCCAAATGATTTCTGAAAAATATGTCAAAGTACGGGATGCAACCCCCAAAAAAAAGGATTTTGCTCTTGGAATCAACCTCAACATCTTGGGGCAGCCAACCCCATCGCTGTGTTTTGAGCCCGGGTGACGTCATGGCTCGCATCAGAGACCGAAAAAATCCCCCGTGCGCCTCATGAGCATTTCCCCCATTTTTTCTGATAACGTGGCGAATATCTCGGATAAACTCGGGGAAATTAACTGCCGATGGACAGCGGTCATAACAAAGGCCACAGGTCAGGCAGGACCAGATATCTTTGTTTACAGAAGGAGAGTCAATATCACCGGCAATGATGGAGTTGACCAGTTCCCGGGGCGAGAATGGTTTGCCAATCAATGCCAGAGGACAGGAGGAAGAGCATTTCCCGCAGTCCTGACAGGCAAAGGCATCATGATAAGAAACGATTTTGGCCAAAGACTCCTGGCTGACACTTTCTGATTCCGTTATTGGAATCGGCAACAGAGGACTCGGTCCCAACGAGCGGATTTGATTACAAAAGTCATTCAAGAATTTCAATAATAGATCCGACTCATCCGGGAAAAATGTGACATGCTGTAACCGTTCTTTTCCCAAGCCTAAAAGTTCGATAATATCCCGCGTATCTTCGGTATTTTCTAGAGCGTTAGCCGTACCGCTGCCATATCGACAGGTTCCGGGTTTACATCCTGCCAGAACCACACCATCCGCTCCCATTTCAAACGCTTTAAACAGAAGGGATTTACTGATTCTTCCAGTGCAGGGAATCCGAATCATACTTATCTCATCGGGAATTCCGCGTCCAGTGTCCTGAAGGGTTTGAAAAGCCGTATGGGGCTCCCAGTTACATAAAAATAAGATTATTTTCAAATCGTTCATTTTTTACGTCAGCAATATTTTTTCAAGTGTCTGTTCGAGAAATTCCTGGTTACGATACGGGCTGTCCACAGCATTGGTGGGACATACGGAAATACAATTACCGCAGCCTTTGCACAGGGTCTCGTCCACCCAAGCGGCCCATCCGTCCATAGCGTTTCTGTGCAATGTCACCGCCTGATAAGGGCAGACGCGAATGCATCGTCCACAACTTCGGCACAGGCTTTCATCCACTAAAACGGTATATCCCTTGTTATGACGCGGTTCGCGCGGCATAATGGCTGCTGCCTGGACTGCGGCGGCAGCACCTTTTTTCCGGTTAGAGACATTGACGCCCGGCGGTTCAGCCAGAAAAAGTCCGGAAATGGCGGTTGACCCCGGATAAAAGAAGGGTATTCCGGGGATGCCCATTTCCTGCATAGAAGAAGACACGGTTTGGCCCGGCAGACCTTCCTGGTGAATATACTTAATTTTCTTTCTTGACTTTTCATCCAGGATGATCGTTCCTACCGTCATTATCTGTCGGGAATCGCCTGATTCCGCAATAATGTGAAAATTACCAAGCGTCCCGCTCAATTCTTTGATTGAAAAGCCTCCGAAGCTGTGCACATTGGGATGATTAAGAATTTCCACCGGTGGTTTTTGCGTGCGTGGGAACCAAAAAACCTCCAGTCCCGCTTGGGCAAGGGTCAGAGCACTGCTTTTGGCGACTTCCGAGGTCCCAATGACCGCCGTGGTGAAATTATAGTTTCTTATAAGATCCGGAAGCGGTTTCAAATTTCTTGCTCGTTTCATGGAACGATCAATGAAACCGGTAAATTTTTTCAAGGCCAGGGAAGGACTCCGTTTTAAAAGACGAAGGACTTCTCCTCTTAAGTTACAGGTCTGCACCATTGAACGGCTGATTCCTGTGCCGTCGAACAAGGCGTTTTTCAGGCGGCTTCGCTGGTCCGTACACGCGCTGCAAATAAAATTGAGAGGGCAGCATACACAAGATGCCAGTACCACCCGGGTAAGTCCCTTTTCGCGAATGGTTCGGATAATAGCAGAAGATCCTTCAGGAGTGCAGGCCGAGTTGACAACCTGGGCATGGACCACATCCTTTTGAGACGATAATCCCGCGACATACTGATTCATATCATCAAGCCATCCAAAGGAATTGTTGCATTTGCAAACAAAAATTCCCATGCGGATTTCCGGGGAAAGCCCCGGATCAGGGGTCGAAAACGACAACCCATATCCCTTTGGCCGTTGAAAGGTTCCCCCAAGCAATATCATGGCCTGGGAAGCCGCTGCAAATCCCCGAACAAACATGGCGTTAACATCCGGTTTTGCCGTTCTGGGTCCGTAGACTCGGATGACATCATCCCCCTTGACCGTTGGGGCTATCTCAGGGTTTGCAATGATGACCACACCGGTTTGTTCAATAGTTTCTTCCGGTAATTGTGAATGGTTTATGGCTTGAATTTCACCACAGGCATCAACGCATTGAAGACATTCGCTGCAAACGCCGCATTGAAGGCATCGGGCGGCTTCCAAAAGAACCTGTTGCTCACTCAAGCCCATGGACACTTCTGAGAAATTATCTTTGCGAACTCCAGGTTGCCTTTCCGGCATGATGGTTCGTGCCTGTGACGGTATATCTAATGGAATTTCCGGAAAATCTTTATTCTCCGGCCTTAAGGGCCCAGAATAAGAAATCTCCTCTTTACATAAATTGCCATGAACCGTACGGGCAACCCGCCGGCCTGCGGCCATGGCGTCAACAACGGATGAGGGTCCTGAAACCGAATCTCCGACAGCATAGACATCCGCTAAATTCGTACGATAATATTGGTCAATCTCAATCAAGCCTCTTGGTGAAACATCAAAGCCGAACGAAGGGTTATGAGCCGTTAAAGCCCCCCTTTGACCGATGGCAACAAAAGCCCGTTTAAAATCGAGTTCAAAGGGCGAACGGTCCGGAATAATGACCGGCCAGGGGATACCTTGGGCATCGGGTTCTCCGGGTTGGGTGGTCATGCAACGCAGCCTATGGAGCTTACCGTTTTCACCTAAAAACGCAATGGTCTGGGTGCAGTCTCGAATGAGAATTCCTTCTTCTTCGGCGGCACGAATTTCTTCGGCATTGGCAGGGATCAAATTCTCAGGGAACCAGGATAAAATGGTGACATGGGCTCCTAGACGCAGCAGGGTACGGGCCAGGTCAAAAGCGGCGTTGCCGTCTCCAATCACCGCTACTTTTTCATTCAGTGCTTTTATTCGGTTGCGATAAACGCGACTCAAAAAAGAGAGGCATCCTTCAACACCTTCCAGCGTTTCTCCGGGCACACCCAGTTTAAGATCAGACCATGTCCCAATGGAGACAATGACAGCATCAAAGTCTTTTTTGAGCAAATCCATATCACGCGCCAAATCCACACGATGGCCGGTAATAAATTGTACGCCCAGTTTTTTAATATATTCCAGATCATCATCTATGATTTCCCTGGGCAGGCGATGACGCCCAATTCCGTAACGGAGCAACCCTCCGACCTCTTTCTCTTTTTCTAAAACTGTTACTTCGTAGCCAAATCGGGCCAGGTCGGCGGCGGCAGCAATCCCGGCCGGACCTGAGCCGATAATGACGATCTTTTCTGACTTTTTATGAACATCACTGGTGGGTATGTCTTTGGGATTGGAGCGCTCATGGTCTGCCACAAATCGCTTAATATCCATGATGGCAACGGGTTCATCAAGGTCACCCCTTCTGCAGACGGCTTCACAAGGGTGGGTACAGATGCGTCCGCAAATGCCGGGCAAGACGTTATTCTCCCTGATCAGGTCAAGCGCTTGGGCAAACCTGCCGGCTTTTACAAGGGCAATATAACCCTGAGCGTTCACCCCCAGCGGACAGTTTTCCTGGCAGAGGGGCCGGCGACGTTTATCTATGACCGGCCTACCGGGAAGGCTTCGCTGACTATTAATTCGGATGGCTTTTTCTCCTCCGGAGAGCAATACCGGACATATTTCAACACAACGTCCGCAAAGCGTACATTTGTCTTGGTCTATAAAGGTTTGGTGAATATTCAGGTGAACACGAAATCCCTGGCGATTGTGCTTAATGGAGGAAACTTTTGCAGGAAAGATGCATCGAATGGCAGGGTTTCTTAAAATTCTGATAAGCCCGGGTCGATGGGCATGGTTTAACGGAACTCCTGATTTCAGAACCCATTCATCGCGGGAAAGTTTTTTATCCAGATCGTAATCGGAATCCACAAGGGTGAGGGGAATGCCCAGTTCTCCAAGTTTGTTGGTTGCGGCGATACCCGCTGGTGTCGCACCGATAACGGTGACCCGGTGAAGCCGTTCTTTGGGACGTTTCATGAAATAGCTCCTGCGTGACCGGAGGCCTTTTTTTGTCGTGCCTTGAGTGTGGCCAGTCCATAGTCATGACCCTTTTTAAAGGCCGTTGTGTTCAGTTTTTCAGTGCCTTTGGGAACGGATTCCAGGACGGATTTTTGGGCGGCATCCATGGAAATAACCTCTGTGATGGCGGTCACAAAACCGAGCATAATAATATTGGCGATCATGACCCGCCCCAGCTCTTCGGCCATGCCGGTGGCTGGGATAGAAAAAAAGTCGCAATTTGATCCACGGGCAGGGCGAACCAAATCCTGATCGATGATTAACGTTCCATTTTCCTTGATCTGCTTGATCGTCTTATCATAGCCGGATTGAGACATGCACACCAAAATATCCGGATGACTCACATACGGGTAATGAATCATTTCATGGGAAATGACGACCTGAGCATTACACGCTCCCCCCCGAGACTCTGGTCCGTATGATTGGACCAGTGTGCTTTCCAGGTGTTGGCCAATGGCAGCCGCTTTTCCCAGGATAATACCCGCAAGGATAATGCCCTGCCCACCAAAGCCGGTGATTATAATTTCCTTTTTTGCCTGTTTGTGATGTTGAGCGTCGGTCATGAGTTCAATTCCGGATCGTTTTCTTGAAGACGTCTCGGCCGGTAGATCTTGTCATACTCTTCAATAAACGTCGGTCTATCCAAATCGATAAATTTGCCCAAAATGATGCCTTTTTCAAAGTCTATATCCAGTGTAGAAGGATCTGCATCATTTTTGATGATGGCTTTTTCCTGGTATACCTTTAACATATCCAAAGGTTTTTGTTTATTGCGCCGACCGTAATTTACCGGACACGGTGAAAGGGCTTCAATAAAAGAAAACCCTTTTTTACAAATCGCTTCTGTGATGGAATCCGTAAGATCTCTGGTGTGCAGCATGGTCCATCGGGCCACATACGTGGCGCCGCATGCATAGGCCATTAGCGGCAGATTAAAAGGGGTTTCGGGATTTCCTATCGGTGTTGTTGTAGATTTCGCCAGGTGAGGTGTGGTTGCGGCGACCTGGCCGCCGGTCATGCCATAATTTAAGTTATTTACACAGATCACCGTTATATCCATATTCCGCCGGGCCGCATGGATAAAATGGTTTCCGCCGATGGCGAAGAGATCGCCGTCACCACTGAACACCACGATATTGAGTTCAGGGTTAGCAAGTTTTAATCCGGTGGCAAAGGGTATGGCCCTCCCGTGGGTGGTATGAAAGGAATCCAGTTTAACATAACCGGCGGCACGTCCCGAACATCCGATTCCAGAAACCATCACCGTTTTTTGAAGGTTGATACCGCTTCCTTTCAGTGCAGCCAGACACGCGGAAAACACCGTTCCAATTCCGCACCCCGGACACCAGATGTGGGGAATGCGATCCGTGCGGATAAGATCATCCAGGGGATGATCGGGTTGTTTTTTGGATGGTGTTGGGATTTCTTGCATGGGTTAAAAGGCCTCTTTCAACAGGTTAACAACGCTGTCCGGATGAATAACCGTCCCGCCGGGATGCCCCACTAAAAATACAGGAACCTTGTTCCCGGCGCATCGTTCAACCTCCCGATGGATTTGACCCAGATTAATTTCTACCGTAACGAATCCCTTGACTCTATCTGCCAGCTTGCGAATCTGATCTTCGGGAAACGGCCAGATGGTTACCAGCCGCAAAAGTCCGGCTTTGATTCCCAGCTTTCTGGCTTCAGCCACAGCGGCCATGCTGGTTCGGGCCGAAATTCCATAAGAAACAACGACAATTTCAGCATCATCCAGGAGGAAACTATCAGTGCGAATGATGTCGTCTAAATTTCTTTGGATTTTTTCGGTAATCCGGGTCATCATCTCCGCCTGTGTTTCTACGGCCATTACCGGGTAGCCCTTTTCATTGTGGGTCAGACCCGTAATATGCAGGTTGTAGCCTTGTCCTGCCGCCGGCATGGGTGCGACACCATTGGGTCCGGGTGTAAAGGGTTTGAAGCGGTCTTTTCTCCCTTTGGGTTTGGGACGCGATACGATTTCAAGTAATTTTGCCTTGGGTATAATGACTTTTTCACTCATATGTCCGATAATTTCGTCGGTCATAATGAGAACCGGCAACCGGTATTTTTCACTCAGATTAAACGCCGTGATTGTTAAATAAAATATTTCCTGGGGTGAGGACGGCGCCATGGCAATAATTTCATAGTGTCCGTGTGACCCCCATCGGGCCTGCATCATGTCGCTCTGAGCGCCATGTGTGGGAAGGCCTGTGGAGGGACCACCGCGCTGAACATTTACCACAACACAGGGAGTTTCCGTACAGATCCCCAAACCGATATTTTCCATCATAAGACTGAATCCTGGACCGGAGGTGGCGGTCATGCTTTTTACACCTCCCCATGATGCACCAAGAATTGCGGCCATGGCGGCGATTTCGTCTTCCATCTGGATAAAACATCCGTCAACATGAGGAAGCCGGATCGCCATCCGTTCGGCGATTTCAGTGGCAGGTGTTATGGGGTATCCCCCAAAAAAACGGCATCCTGCTGCCAGTGCGCCTTCGGCGCAGGCAACGTCACCTGTCATAAAATATTCACCGGTAAGCACCGCTGGTTTCATTGATTTATTGTCTAACCTTTATCGTAAAATTAGGGTTGATTCCGGCCTGACCGGGTTCGGTTTTTCGTGGGTCCTCTACTGAAAATATGGCAAACTCCGGGCAAATGATTTCACAGTAATGACAGTTTACACATTCCTCGGGCTTTACCACAACCGGGGGATGATACCCTTTTTGGTTGAAGCTTGCTGAAAATTCAAGAGCCTGCTTGGGGCAGTACTCGATACAGTATCCACATCCTTTGCATCGATCTTCCAGGATGTGTACGATACCTAGAGAGACTTGTATAGTATCCGAGTCAAGGGGAACTCTCCAAAATTCCATATGCCTTTCTCCAATCATTCGGTCAGTCTTATAAATTTCAATCAAAAATGTTTTCGAATATAATAATTGTTAAGGTGTGTCAAATGCTAAATTTGAAAAACATAGCGATTTTAGGTGAGCCTGACTAATTTTTCCAAGGGGTACCTATCATTTTATGCATTGCCTGCACGCACAGTTTTGAATAAAATTAAAAGTGTTGCGCTTGAAAATTTACTGCGAAAATGGATCATGGAATTTTCTAAAACCATCCCCCAGTTTTTTGGTTAGTTTTCAATGATCTCTGGTATGAAATTTGAATGTATTGGATTTTTTATAATTTATCGAACTCACGAATTTCTTAAAAGAAAATCGAACCATAAACCATATATAATCAGAACCGATAAGTAACCCTTGAAACTCCATGAAATAGAGTTTATGGTTACCGAGCAACCGGGTGATTCAACGATAAATTCATAGGGATGAAAATGAATAAAATACTTGTCAGCGCCTGCTTAATCGGAGAAAATGTGCGGTACAACGGACGAGTTAAAGTTGATGAAAACAGTTGGTTAAAGGGTTGGAAGCTCCAGGGACGCCTTGTGCCGTTTTGCCCCGAAGTTGCCGGAGGGCTTCCAGTGCCCAGGCCTTGCTCGGAAATCTCCGGTTACGACGGACATACGGTATTGTACGAGGATACAAGAGTCATGGACATTAAGGGAAAGGATGTTACCCAATATTTTTTGACCGGTGCTCAAAAAACCCTTGAACTTGCCCGCTTACACAACATCAAGCTTGCCGTTCTGAAAGATGGCAGCCCTTCGTGCGGCAGTACATATATTTACGACGGAAGTTTTTCCGGAATTAAAAAGCCGGGCAAGGGCATTACCACGGTTCTTCTGGAAGAAAATAGTGTCCGTGTGTTCAACGAAGGGGAAATTTTAGAAGCCGTCGAATATTTAAAAACCCTTGAGACTTAATTTGAGGTTTTTTTATGGCCCATCACACCACAAAATCAGGATATGTTCAGCTGGTGGATCGTTTAAATCGATTTCCCCAAGGCGCGCCCCCTTCAAAACTATTATATAAAATTCTTGAAATGCTCTTTAGCGAAAAAGAAGCCAAACTGGTATCGCTATTACCCTTGAGACCTTTTTCCGTTGAAAAAGCCGCCCATGTATGGAAAATGGACAGGCTCAGAACCCGAAAAATTTTGGATCATCTCTGTAGTCGGGCAATTTTATTGGATATCCAGGAAAAGGGCAGGCAGGTTTATTGCCTTCCGCCCCCTATGGCAGGATTTTTTGAATTTTCCCTGATGCGTATCAGAAACGACATTAATCAGAAAATACTGAGTGAACTATACTACCAGTATCTCAATATTGAAGAGGATTTTGTCAAGAACCTGTTTCTTACTGGAGAAACCAAGCTCGGACGGGTTTTTGTTCATGAGCCGGTTCTTTCAAATGAGAACGCATTACAGATCTTGGATTACGAAAGGGCGTCCCAGGTTATTAACACCGCTTCACACATTGGGATCAGCACCTGCTATTGCCGTCATAAAATGTCGCATATGGGCAGGGACTGTGATGCGCCCAAAGAAATATGTATGACCTTTAACTCGGTAGCGTCGTCCCTGATAAAATATGACTATGCCCGACGCGCCGGGGTGTCGGAATGCCTGGACCTGCTGGAAACCGCATATTCACACAACTTGGTACAATTCGGCGACAATGTTAGAAAGGATGTGAATTTTATCTGCAATTGCTGCGGTTGCTGCTGCGAAGCCATGACTGCCGCCCGGAAATTTGCGATTTTACAGCCGGTTCTTACAACCAATTTTATCCCGAAAATACAAGATGAGAAATGTACAGGGTGTAGAAAATGTGTAACCGTATGCCCCATCGAAGCTATGAGCCTGGTTTCTGCCAACGACCCCCATCATCCCAAAAAGAAAGTTGCACGGGTTAACGAAAAAATTTGTCTGGGATGTGGTGTCTGTGCCAGGGTCTGCCCCGAGAATTGCATTGGTCTGAAATCCAGGGATCAGAGGGTAATTACCCCCCTGAATACCGCCCACCGGGTAGTAGTTATGGCCATTGAACGGGGTAAGCTTCAAGATCTGATTTTTGATAATCAGGCGCTGGAAAGCCACCGTGCCATGGCCGCTGTTTTAGGGGTTATTCTGAAACTTCCGCCCATTAAGCAGGCAATGGCCAGTCAACAAATGAAATCAATTTATATCGAAACGCTAGTAAATCGGTTAAATCTCTAATCTACATTGCGTATGAATAGCAGTTGTCAATAAAAAAGGGGAGCCGGTGGCTCCGTCATGTTCTTTGAAAAATGAGTAGTGAAAGTAGGGATGGGGAATGCAGCTCTTACGGGGAGCGCGAACATAAACCTTTCATACTGACGTCGCTCTTTCATTGGGAACCCCTTTCTTAGCTAAAAGAAGCTCTTCTAAAGTGATGAATGATGTTCCGGTAAGTGAGGCAAAACATCAAGGCACCCGAATACCGGCCAATCGGAAAGTTTCCACCACCAGGCGCACTTCAGGCACTGGAATACGAGCACATAACCTGCAGCTCCATCTGATTTTCGCCCTTCAAAAATTAGGTGCTTGTGAGGTTTAATCATATCATCTATATAAGGTAAGGGATCAATAGCACTACTCCAGTAGTTCCATTCCTTTACACGCGTTTTAAATTGCTCACAAGCTTCACAAATTTTCATTATCATACTCCTTAGGTTTATGGGAAGGGGTGATTGCTGGCAAAATCCCCCTTTCCCACTTTAAGAGGGCATGACAGGTCCTGTCAGAGTGAACCTTATTGAAGTTCGTTAACTTTAAAAGGAATATCAGCAACTATTATGCCAATACTGAAACACACGAGAAAATTGATTCAACTATTTGATATCACTACACCAAAAAAATACCTGATTCTTTTTGTGTGATAACACCTGTTTATTTATGTTTGCATTTGATTATATTTACGATATATCGTTAATTATTATGTATTTCGCTAATATTTCCATAGCATACAATGTAACCATTTGATGTCAGGATAAGGTAAATTGCAAAAGTTTGGAGGTTTTCCCGATGATTTAAAACGCAATATCGTTCTTGATTTTTTATTATTTAATATATGTGGTTATTATATGTAACTTCTCAATAAATTATGGGGCCAACGGGTGATAAAATGTAAAAGGTCTGGCTGTTTGAGCATGTTAGTGAGCCTTAAG
>CAZKDT010000051.1:0-11254 GCA_964551515.1 uncultured Desulfobacteraceae bacterium
CTCCGAATTGAGCAAAGGTGTTCTTTTGAGCGGATTTGGCCAGGGGCGTTCCAGTAAACGCAATAAAACAAGCACCTTTTAGCGCCAGGCGCATACGCGCATGCTGTTCATGATACTGGCTGCGGTGTCCCTCATCCACCAGAACGAAGGTGTTGCGGTCCGCCTGTATCAATTTTCTGTTGGCAACAGCGGTCGCAAATTTATGAATCAGCGTGGTCACCACGTGCAAACGGTGATCCAGCAACAAATCCACCAAATGTTTGCCGGTATTGGCCTGTTCCGGTTCCAACCCACAAGCCCTAAATGTTCCGCAGATTTGATCGTCAAGGTCGATCCGGTCGGTAACCAGAATAACCTTGGGGTTCAGAATATCCGTTCGCAAGGCCAGTGATTTAGCCAGCATGACCATGGTCAGGGATTTACCGCTTCCCTGGGTATGCCAGACAACCCCGCCCGATCGCGGTTCATTGGTAGCCGCGCTCATAACGCGATCCATAATATCATGTACGGTAAAATACTGCTGATACCGGGCTATTTTTTTTATGCCGCCGTCATACAGGATAAACTTATAAGCCAGTTCAAGCAAGCGTTCCGGGCGGCACAGAGAATAAAGCGCCCGGTCCTGTTCGTAGACCTCTCGGCCCTTCTCAAAAATAGTCAGAAAATCATTGCGGACATTTGCAAAAGGTCGGGACAATAGTTTGTCAATACCTTTTTGATCAAGCGGTCGATGAACTAAATTCTGAATGGTGGAGTCAAGATGCTCTTCCCTCCAGGCCGCCCAGAATTGACGCGTTGTACCGGTTGTGCCATAGCGGGCTTTGTCGCGGGCCAGAGCCAGCAGCAGTTGGCTGTAAAGAAAAAGCTGAGGGATTCCGTCCTTGGCCTGATAGTCGTCAAACTGATCGATGGCAAGATCTATGGGCTTTTTTTTGGTCTGGGTGTATGCGGATCGCTTGCATTCGATGACAACCAGGGGAATGCCGTTTACGAACAATACAATATCTGGAATATAATGTTTCTGGAATCCGGCGCGTTCGACCTTGTATTCCGCAGTGCAGTGATAGGAGTTGTTTTCCGGGTTTTTCCAGTTGATAAAATCGATGGTAAAGCTCTTGGTATCTCCTTCGACAGTCTGGGGCACACTGGTTCCGAGACATAACAGGTCATAAGCCTCTTCATTCTGATGAGTTGCGCCCGTGGCCCGGAATCCTTTGAGTGCCTGGACCGCGTTTTGGATGGCGTTTTCCGTGAACGGGTGTGTTGCGCCTTTGAATTCGTATCGGCATTGCTTGCGAATATGATCGACCAGAATCGGCTCCAGGATCGTGGACCCCAGCCGTCCGCCCCGGAGCTGAACCGTCTCTTCCGGCGTCAAATACTGCCAGCCAAGCTGCATCAACAAATGCAGGGCCGGAAGCTGCGATTGAACCTTTTCCAGGTAACTTGGCAGCTCGTATTCAGGTTTTCCAAATGGGGTTTGTTCTTCCATAGGCGCTCTTCTGTTTGTAAGAGTTACAAAATTTTTAAATACTGATGCCCTTTCCCTTGGTCATTCCCCCTCCAAGCCTTTTGCAACGCGACAACTTGTGGGTTGACTTGAGGGGTAAATTGTGGTGCGACTTCCACTGTTAATCTCTTTTTCCTTTTTTAAGCTCTTTCAGCAACTTTTCCCCTGTAGCAGTCAAACGATATTTTTGAAGTCGACTTCGGGGTTTATCAATGAATCTTTTTTTGATAGCTAATAAAATGAGGAAAATGGCTTTGTTTAGCCTGTTATTATAATGACTTGCTGTGATTTCCGTAAAAATTATTCCACATCAGTTCCGGTTGACCCACAATTTATTGAAATATGAAGATTCCATTTTCTATATATGATTTCTTCGGTTACCTTGGGAGTGGGTTTGTTCTCTTATGCGCCGTTGACTATGCATTCGATGGTGGCTGGCTTATAAGAAATGAATTGCTGTCAGTGCATATCGCATTCTGGACTGTGCTGGCTTACATAACGGGGCATATAATAGCGAATATTTCGAGTTTTTTACTCGAACATAAATTACTTCGTGACGTTCTCAAATCTCTGGAAAAAACTTTATTTGATGAAGAAAAACAAACGGGATTTTGGCCAAAATTATTCCCAATTTTTTATAAACCATTCCCAGAAGAGACAAGAAAACGTGTCCTTTTAAAAGCAGAGAAGTATGGAATAAACAAGCCGAAAAGAGGCCTATTCTTCCACTGTCATCAACTTGTTATGAACCAAAAACACACTTCAGAGCGACTAAACACATTTTTAAACCTTTACGGGTTTTCTAAAAATATTAGCATGGCGGGCTTAATGGCTGCATTGGTCCTAATAGTCGGCATGATTAGCATCGGATTTTCAGTCCAAAAAATATGGTGGGTTATTGTGGCTATAGGTGTTTCTATTGGTATGTTTTACCGTTATCTAAAATTCTTTAAACATTATACTGAAGAGGTGTTCCGCGCATACGCTGAGATGCCGTAACAAAATTTACAGCGGGAAATTAAAGAATGAGTATGCCTTCTCACACTTTCCATTGCCAAAATCAACCGAAAAAAAGCAGTTTAAAAGAGGGTGAAAAAACATATTTTGAAGCCGATCAGAGAACCGCTTTTGGGCCACTTTGAAATGGTTTCATTAAGGCGATCATTGACAACTCCTTTGAGTTTTAGTCGTTTTCACGATCCTCCCAGGCTGTTTTATCTTTCACGTCATCGATGAGAAACCGCACTCCCTGGTTGTCCGACGGGTTTAGCCAGAACATCCGATCGAAGACGCGCTCTGCCTCGTCAAAGCGCCCAAGACGCCAGAGACACAACCCATAGCCATGCATGCAGCGCAAAAACGGGCAGTTGTCGATAAGGCCCCACGGCAGCACGCCATTAAAGTCGTTTCCCAGTGAGAGCTCGCCGATGCACCGACTTCGTAATGTCGAATGGCATCTTGTGGACGGTGATCAAAGACGAGATTGCCCAGATGCGAATGGGCATCGAGGCAGCGCAAGTCTGCCTAGCACAGCTCTATCAAGATCTTTTCCGCGATTCATCGGGACCCGTTGACGGGTTGTAGAAAAAGCACAGTCCGAAAATAAGGAGGGGAATCAAGCCGTCAATACTCGAAATGAATCTCAAGAGCTTCATCGTATTTTGACCTTTGGCAATGCGATCCGGGGATAGAAATGCAAGTCCGGTCTGGGCAGTGCACCCGCCGACAGCCGAGAGGGCAACGGCAACCACCATCATAAAAGAAGAGGGGATATCACAGCAGATTGCGAGGGACAGATACACGCCGGTAAATACCAAGGCAAGTGTCATTAAACCTTCAAGAATGGCCCCGAAAAAGTATTCTATGGGAAACCGCTGGAGCTTCTTGATTTCAAATTGAAACCCGAAGAGCAGGCCGATCCAGCCAAGCAAAAGAGCGGTCAGGGGGGCCAGCCCTTTTTGCGTTTCCGGGTCCACAAGGTTCAGGAATTGGGGTCCGAGCAAGATCCCCAAAACAAGGAACTCGGTGCCGGTAAGATAAAATATCCGGGCAAACAGCGGAAGGCGGAAATGTCGGAAGGTGAGGTGATAGCCGCTGAATGCCAGAAAAATAATAATGAGCAGGACAAAAGTAAGTTTCATAGGCTGCTGTTATGTAACTTAATTACGTATCATAAAAGATAAGGGTCTGGCTAATTTTTATTAGAATTAAAGATTGATTCATGACTTGGTTTTGATTATGATACGTCATTTTATCTTAAACCAACCCGGACAAGCCAGCATCCGGCTCCGCTTCCAGCCCGTAGGGCTTACAGGCCGGCTTCCGGCTCATAGAGTCTACAGCTCGGAGAGAGGGTAGAGCCTACAGTTCGGAGAGAACCAAATATTTTTGCCACAAAGACACTAAGACTCTAAGGATATATTTATTATTCTTTCTTGGTGCCTTAATGGCAGAATGGAAAAAGCTTTACCATAAACAGTATAAAATTTGCAAGCAAGGGACTAAACCATAGGATAACACCTAATTTAAACCATGTTAAAGGCAATTCTGTTTGATTTAGACAATACGCTGATTTTATTTGACGAAGCCAGGTTTTACCAGGAATATTTTCGCAGGATAGAAAGGCGGTTTGCGGATCTTATGCCTGCGAATATTTTCCGAAAGCGGCTGATAAGCGCAACCCATGCACTATTGCAAAACAACGGCAAAATGATCAATGCCGAATACTTTATGAGCGCTTTTACTGAACAATCTACGGATCGGCGAGACAGGCTGTGGAACCGGTTTTTGCATTTTTACGAAACAGAGTATGATAAAATTAAGGTAAACGTAAGACTTCCGGATGATCTTCATGAAACTTTTGATGAAATTGGTCAAACCGGTTTAAAGCTGGTGCTGGCCAGTAATCCCATATTTCCTCTTAATGTTCAGATGAAACGCTTGGCCTGGGCTAGTTTGGACCATTTTCACTTCGATTTGGTAACCCACATTGAAAATATGTCGTTTTGTAAACCACGCATAGAATATTACCTGGAAATCTGCCGGAAAATCGATGAACCTACCCAAGGCTGCCTGATGGTCGGTAACGACCCGATTAATGATATGATTGCGGCCAGAGCAGGATTAAAAACCTATTTGACCGATGACAGCAAAGATTCCTTACGAGTAACGTTGGATGTCAGCGAAGATCTGCTTAAAGATCAAATCCTGCATATTCCGGAGCCGGACTTTAAAGGCCCTCTGTCGGATGTGCGCCTCGTGGTTCAGCGTTATGGCTGAAGATCCATCCGTAATTCAGATCTCGTAACATGATTGAAAAACAGGTTTTTTTTGGACATTATCGGGCGTGGCTAAGCCTTCACGAAGCATAGGTTTCAGGTGTCGGGTCTCAGGCTGGCTCTTGCTTTTTCACTACTGACACCTGAAACCCGACACCTGAAACCTGAGGGCCAGTGTCCAATTTTCATGCAATCCCCCAAAAAATTAAGGGGTCACGATTATTTTTTCAAGCTGAATGACGAGGTCTGTAATTAGGATAGATAGTATAACACCCGATAAACACAGAAAAAACTGAAACAAATTCTGAATAATAAATCAGTCTGTTTATTCAAAATCCAATGCATGATACAGCTACACAAATTTTAATTGTTACAAACAGTTCCATAATTTACCCATCCATATGCGGTGCGCTTGGGTTCGGCAGATAGCAATAATTCCAGCATTTAGCAACTGTGTTATATTCTGGCAGGAAAATTGAGGACATTGATGGAATCTTGAAATATTAGGAGAAAAAAATGGGCGATATAAAAATGACCGGAGAAATTCGGACGGACTACGATTGTGAGGTCGTGGGTCTTCCCGCAGGAAGATGGGGAGAAGCCGTATTTAAAGTTGACGATCAAGATATTGTTCTGGAAATAAGCGTAGAAAAAGATGTTATTGTCGCGTTAATGGCCGGTGACAATAGTGTTTGGAAGGGTACTCTCGAAGGATTTAAGAAACTTCTGCGAGGTGAGATAAAGGGCAGGTAGCCGGAGAGTGTACTATCCCGCCCCGGCTTGAAAAATAAACGACAGAACGAATTTTTCATGAGAAATACAGGTTGGTGCCGGGAATAGTTTCTATTTATAGGATTTTGATCTATGAAAATGATTTTTTCTGACAGGAAAGCTTATCGCTTAACTGTTTACAATCTAGCGTTTTATTCTCCAGATTACAATCCCATTGAAAAATTATGGAAGAAAATTAAGGAGATAGAATTCGTCTTCAATATTTTCCAACTTTTGATTCACTCAAGAATAAAGTGTAAGAGGCGTTACGAACTAACTTGTTGAGATCTTACATTACACAATTGTTTCTATTTATGATTCAATAAAAAGGAATTCTACAGGAGGGGCCTATTTTACAAGAATTCCCTAAAAATATTTAATAAGGGTAACATCTCAATAAGTTATGGTTTATCAAATGGTGATATTGAGCCGAATCCATAATTTATTGAGAACTTACTAATAAGGCCGGTATCATGTAGAAATGTTTCAAAATCATGCCAGAAAATGTCCCAACTTGGGGGGCAGTCATTATGCCCGCTCTTATAGGTTATGATTTTACCTTGTTTTGCTGCCTTGTAAAGGGTCATTCCATGAGAAAACGGAATGATTTCGTCGAATTTGCCGTGGACAACAAGTATGTGTCTATGATAAGCGCTGACAACCGAGAGATTATCGAAGGGGTCTCTGACAAGAAAACCGGGAACCAGATATTTTGACGCGAACGAGCGGATGTTTACAAATGACGACATCAAAATAAGTGCCGCCGAAGGCCGGTTGGCAGCAAGTATGCAAACTGCGCCGCCACCTAAGGATCGACCGAAAAGAACGATTCTGGAGGGATCGACATCCGGTCGTGTAACGAGCATGTCGTAGGCACCGGTAAATGCTTCAGTGATGTTTTTTTGGCTGGGAGAACCATTTGACCTTCCGTATCCGGGATACTCTACAAGCAATACCCCTATTCCGAGACGGTTTAGCTTTTTTAGTTCATGTGGCCAGAAGTCGATGAGTTCTCCGTTGCCGTGTGCAAAAATAACCGCCGGTGCCGGTTTTGTGACGTGGACGGCAGTCTGCGGGAGAAACCATGTTTCGATTTTTCCGGAACTTGTAGCCACCCAAATCTTTTCCAGCCCGGAAATATTTTCATTATAGGAAGGGAGTTCAGTAAGATGACGAGGAAACAGCACTTGCCGCTGCATGACGAAAAGAAAGCCGCAATAGACAAGATATAAAAAGAGTGACCACGTAACGATTTTTACGAGAATATTCATTTTCACTATCTCTTTATTAAAATCCCATATATTGTGTTATTTATTTCTTGACATACAATATATTCCATGAAATAAAGAATTATACGGTGTATGACAGGATTAAAAAAGTCATGTTATTTTTATCAACCCGCTCATTAAACTTAACATATTATTAGATACGAGTCACACTTTTTGACAGATCTACTTACACGAGGTTGTTCGTCCCGGTAGGTTTGTTTTTATTTTTGCGCGAACCCCAAGTACGGGTTTTTTGAAACGGACTTCTTTACTTCCTGCAAAACAATTTATTTGAATATTTTTATATAGACGGTATTGATTGAGATAAGTTTCACAAAATTTTAATAATAATCATACAGGAGAAAGGCAATGGGTTCAAAAGGTAAAATTTTAATTACGGAACAAGGAAATTTCGATTTGGCGAGCTACAAATGGGATGATCATCTGTTTTCAGACAGCCTTACAAAAGAAAACCCCATTGCAACCGACCAGGCCATGGATATCAGCCGATTTCTTCGAGAAGAAATCGACGGCATGAAAAAGCATACCATTACCATGCCGGTCATAGATAAAATTATTCAGACCAAATTGCTGGAATACGGACTCAAAAATATCTCGCCGATTCGGCTGGATAAGTCCATGTTTATAAAAAATGGTCTGAAACTTTCAGAAAATGCAAAAAATGTATTGAATAGAAGATATCTTAAAAAGGACAACAAGGGCAGGGTCATCGAGACTTCGGAAGGAATGTTCAAAAGAGTTGCCCGGCACATAGCCAAGGCCGAAAAAAAGTACGGCAGCGACGCCGATGTGAAAAAAATGGAAAATATTTTTTACAATATGATGATGGAGCTTAAATTTTTGCCGAATTCACCCACACTCATGAATGCGGGACGCAGACTGGGGCAACTGGCAGCCTGTTTTGTTCTTCCCATTGAGGACAGCATAGACGGGATTTTTGATTCTTTAAAAAATGCCGCTATTATCCATAAATCGGGCGGCGGAACCGGTTTTTCCTTTTCACGTCTACGACCCAAAGACAGCAGGGTGGGAACAACCGGCGGAATTGCCTCCGGACCGGTTTCGTTTATGAAAATCTTTAACACCGCAACCGAGCAGGTTAAACAGGGAGGGACTCGGCGAGGGGCCAACATGGCTATTTTAAGGGTGAATCACCCGGATATCATGGAGTTCATTTACTGCAAAAAAAATAATAAGGACCTGAACAACTTCAATATTTCGGTTGGTGTCACGGATGTATTCATGAAAGCGGTTGCAAAACAAAACAACTATGACCTGATAGACCCACGCGATAATAAAAAGGTCGGGGAGTTGAATGCCGCAGAAGTTTACCAGGCATTGGTGGAACAGGCCTGGAAAAACGGGGATCCCGGCGTCATATTTTTAGATAGGCTTAACAGGGATAATCCAACCCCTGAATTGGGAGAAATAGAGAGCACCAATCCTTGTGGAGAACAACCGCTGCTTCCAATGGAAGCATGCAATTTGGGCTCCATCAATCTGTCCAAGTTTGTCACATATAATAATGGAGAACCGGACGTTGACTATAAGGCCTTAAAGGATATCGTATTTTGGAGTGTTAACTTTTTGGACAATACTATTGATATGTCCAAATACCCTCTTTCTGAGATCGACGAAATGGTAGGAGGTAATCGTAAAATTGGCTTAGGGGTTATGGGTTTTGCAGATTTGCTTTATCAGTTGAAAATTCCTTATAACTCGGAAAAGGCATTTGAAATAGCCGAGCAAGTGATGGGATTCATTCAAAAAGAATCCCATGAAGCCTCAAAATGTCTGGCTGAAAAAAGAGGGGTTTTCGAAAATTTTGATAAAAGCATTTTTAAAAAGCAGAAAGGATGTACTTATCGAAATGCCTCAACGACCACCATTGCACCAACCGGCACATTGAGTATAATTGCGAACTGCTCCAGCGGGGTCGAACCGCTTTTTGCTTTGAGTTTTGTTAGAAACGTTATGGATAATGACAAATTATTGGAGGTGAATCCATACTTTAAAAAAGTGGCTAAAGAAAGAGGTTTTTATAGTTCCGAGTTGATGGATACCATCGCCCTTGAAGGGGGTATTCAGCACATAGACGAAATACCAGAGGATGTTCGCAAAGTCTTTGTAACGGCCCATGATATATCACCCGAATGGCACATCCGTATGCAGGCTGCCTTTCAGAAGCACACCGACAACGCGGTTTCTAAAACTGTCAACTTGCCAAGTGATGCCACAGTGGATGATGTATTAAAGATCTATAATCTGGCTTATGAGTTAGATTGCAAAGGAGTTACCATATACAGGGACGGGAGCAAGGAAAATCAGGTGCTTTCCATTGCTGCAACGGAAAAACTTGCTGACACTTCGAATGCCATGATCAAAGAACGCCCGGAAACACTTGAAGGGTTCACTACCAAAATGAATACAGGAATGGGCCAGCTTTATGTCACTGTAACCGAATTAGACGGACATCCTTTTGAGGTTTTTGCTACAATCGGCAAATCCGGACGATCCACTACAGCCAAGACTGAAGCCATAGGCAGGTTGGTTTCGCTGGCTTTCAGATCCGGGGTGCGCGTGGAAAAAGTTGTAGAACAACTAAAAGGTATCGGCGGAGAGCACCCTGTTTTTCAAAAAGGCGGCCTGGTTTTGTCAATACCGGATGCAATTGGTAGAGTTCTTGAGAAAAGATATTTGAAAGACAAATCTTATAAAAAACACGGATATGGTAACAGTCTGCTTGGAGAAATCTGTCCGGAATGTGGGAATACAATCAGCTTTGAAGAGGGCTGTATGATGTGCCATTTTTGTGGCTTTACCAAATGTGGGTAATAATACCTGACCCAGATAAACCAAAAATAACAAATTGCGCACTGGATTTTTACTCCGATACGTTTCGTAAGAACCAGTGAACTCAAACATTCAGGACACCTGATGGATAGACTTGGTCCATGGTGTGGAAGCAGGAGCCTTCCCAGGAATATGGGTTTGGGACAAAATTATTTAAGATGGAGCAGCGCTCCGCATTTATCCTGAATTGCAACATCAAGTTGTGCCTGACAATCGGTTATTGCTCGGCCTACTTCACTTAGGGCTTTTTGGGGAGTATTGTTTGTTTCGCTAAGGTGAGCCAGAATTACATATTTTAGCCGGTCATGTTGTACTTCCTTTAAAAGATTTTTCGATGCTTCATTGGATAGATGTCCGGTTCTACTTCTTATGCGTTGCTTGACAGGCCATGGATAGGGACCGTTTAAAAGCATATCCTCATCATGATTGGCTTCAAGTATCAATAAAGAGCACCCTTTAAGATGTTCTTTAACCATGGATGTTGCAATTCCAAGATCTGTTGCAAGTCCGATTTTTGTTCCATTCTGATTTACGGTAAAGCCGGACGGGTCTTCTGCATCATGGGATATGGAAAAAGGATGTATTGAAAGATTGTTTATCATAAAGGTCGAGCCGCATTCAAAATTCTTGATTACCCGGACAGTTCCAAGCTGTGAAATGGCGGCTTTTTCTGTTTTCGAACTAATAAAAACCGGCAGGTTAAAACGGCGAGAAAGAACACCCACCCCCTTGATATGGTCGGTATGCTCATGGGATACAAGGATGGCGTCAAGATTTTCAGGATGAAGCCCTTTTGAGTTAAGGCGGCGTTCAATTTCGATTCCTGAAAGACCGGCATCGATAAGTATTGAGGTGGATCCACCGGAAACGTAAATGGCATTCCCCCGGCTTCCGCTTGCCAATATGCATATTGAGAGGTTGTAATTGAGTCCGGTTTGGACCTGTTCTGAAAACAAAGGATTGTTCATCTTAACGCCCCGTATGCCCGAATCCGCCATTATTGCGATCGGTTTCATCGAGTTGTTCCACAACCTCTAATTTGGCCTGACAAACCTTTTTAACAACCATCTGAGCAATCCTGTCGCCACGATGAAATGTATAATTCTTTTCTCCAAGGTTTATAACCGCAATCTTTACTTCTCCTCGATAATCGGCATCAATGGTACCGGGGGAATTAATAATTCCAATACCATGATTTACAGCCAATCCGCTCCTTGGACGAATTTGGATTTCAAATCCTGTGGGGATAGCAACTGCGAAACCGGTGGGTATCAAAGTGATAGCACCTTTTTCCAGTACAATATCTGTTTCTATGTCCGCGCATATGTCCATTCCAGCGGCATTGGGTGTCATATAGCGAGGCAAGGGGATATCCGATTCCGATCTTAAACGAAGAAATTTGATGGAGGGAGAAGTATCCATAAATCATAGAGCTATAATATCTTTAAAATCATCATTATTATTATTAACAGGTCCTAATATGGTCACTGCAAATTGACTTTTTTGAAAAAGGCTTTCAGCCAGATGGAGAATATCATCTTGGGTAACTGATT
>CAZKDT010000052.1:0-11249 GCA_964551515.1 uncultured Desulfobacteraceae bacterium
TCGTAAAGGCACGATCCTACGCCTCGGAGAGAAGCGGGGCCGGAGGCTTGATCTTGAACGAAAATCCTCATTAATCAACAGACTCATGGATGTTATATCAATATTCCTCATAAAAAAGGCCGTCCAAGCTTGAAGGGTTGTTCAAACGCTCTTCAATATCCACATTGAAAAATTCGGCGACCGGTTTTAATATCTCGGGGTTGTCGGCCTGTACTTTGCGCGCGGCAGAAAGAACCGTTTCAAGTCCGTTTCGCGTCATTTTTCCAAGAGGTTGTCTGCATCCACCGGAGGGCATTCCCAGAATTGACATCAACGTTTTGAATCCCAGCGGATTTCTGGCCCGGCATACCACCTCTCCGCAAGGTGTCTTTTCCATGGTTTTAACCGTAACCAGGCCAAAAAGGGGTTCGAGCGCGGTCAACATCTTTTGGGCGTCTTTCTCTTCACCCTGTTCGAGCAGTCGAACCATTTCAGTGATGGGACCGGGAGCAACATTTGACGTAACCGAAATAACGCCGGACGCCTTAATCTGAGGATCGAGCATCATTTCAAAGGTCATCCCGTCATCACCGGAGAATATGGTAAAGTCAGGCCCGCAGCACTTTCTTGTGCTACGCATATTTTCAAGATTAGCCGTGGCTTCTTTGACCGTATTGACATTTTTATACGTCTGGTTAAGGATGGCAAGGTCCTCGGGTAAAAGCTGCGCACCGGTTCTGCCGGGGATTACATAAGGAATAATCTCAATATCAGGAGCCGCTTCGGCAACAGGAGCGATGTATTCCCGGCGTATTTCAAGGGAACTGGGCCCATTATAGTAAGGATCTACCAGCAAAACCGCATCAGCACCTACAGTAACCGCATGCTTTGTTCCTTCCAGCGACTCTTTTGTGTTATTGCTCCCTGCACCTGCAATGCAGATACACTTATCTTTTGATTTTTTCGCAACCATCTCAATAACTCGATTATGTTCATCCCAGCTTAGGACAGGACTCTCCCCGGTAGTCCCTACAGCCAATATTCCGGTTATTCCGTTTTTTATCTGGAATTCTGACAGCTTTTCAAGACCTTCATAATCGACGGTATCATCTTTAAATGGTGTAACAATTGCCGTGAAACATCCTGCGAGCATAAGTACCCCCTTTTAGCAGAAAGTGTTGTTGCTCTAAAAAAGAAAACAAAGCGCAATACATAACGTAGAATACGGAAAAGGTAAATAAAGTGCGAGGTTATGTCAAGGGAAAACTCGGTAATTTCTGGGAACAGCGTAACAAGGCAAACGGAAATTTTTAGAAAAAATATGGTATGGCGCAAGATCCATTTTACAACGGAAAATCAAAGAAGGAATTGAAAATGTGATCTGTACGAAACCCTCGAAAAACAACCTTTTTGACCAAATTTTTGCTCAAATTCGGATAACGATAACAAAATAAATTCATTTCAAGGGTTTCGATTACAGCGCGTTATACCAGGAAAATTCTATCGACCCGATGTGCCTCTTCCAGATATACCCCGTCCGGCCAGCGGATTATAAAGTTTTATAATTGCCACCTTCATACAGTCAAGCGTCTGGGTTTGCGAAATAATATCCATCAAAGTCTTCTCGCCGTCTTCTGGAAGAACACATGCATTTGCATCATCGAAGGTTAAATCCGTGAAGCCTTTAACGAGTTTCTTTTTTTCCTTTTTGGTCATACCCACCTGAATTGCCTTTTTACCGTCGATGTCAGTAATCTGGTCGGCCAAACCCGCATCTTCAATTATTTTGGTTTTCTCGTCATCCAAAAAAACATTAATATAAAAATCCGCCATGAGTACCTCCTGTTGATAAATTTCTAAGTATTAATAAAAAAAAAGCCCTCTTTTTTTAAACACGAAATTAAGATTGGTCCTTATATTATAATGGTTATGACCTGTCAATAGTCTTGTGACCTGTTTCGACCTGTTTTTTTCTTGACAACCCAAAATGGCTGACATACTAACTCCACAACGCAAATGTTTTAAATCTTATCTAAACTGAGCGTTTCAAATTTTAAAAGGTAATCAAATATCTTTTATTTTTAATGTATTATCTTTATTTATATTTTTAAAATTTGAAACCCTACGGGATTACTGATTTTACCGCATCTACTGCGCCAGATACCGTTCCGCATATTTGGCTATAGCGGAACGACATCTTCCTTGTATCTGCGGCAAATTCGACAATCGTTCAATTTAAGTCTTATAATTATCAAGCGGTTTTTATCAACCGCTTACCAATAAAAGAGAATCTTTTTAAAGGACTTTTTACGAGTTCATCAAAGGATAAATCATGACAAAAGCAAAAAACGTTGAAGAATATATCGCTCGCCAGCAGATGGCCATCGCCGGGAATCCGGATTGCGGCGTATCCCATTACAATCTTGCGGTTGCTTTCTTGGGCCAAAAAAAATATGATGAAGCTGAAAAAGAGCTTTTTGCCGCTATCCATTGCAGCCCCAACCTGGCTGAAGCATATGTGCAACTCGGAGGACTCTGCCTGCTCCGGGATGATCTTGACGGCTGTATGGCATACAACCAGCAGGCCATCAAAGCTCGGGCAGGATTTTTCGAAGGCCATGGTAACATCGGATTTGTGCATCTTCAAAAAGGTGAAATTGACGACGCTATCCGGTCGCTTCAAAAGGCAATACGGTGGAATCCCAACTTCTTGCAGGCATATGCTACACTGGCAAATGCTTACTTAATGAAAGGGTTGATTGACGAAAGTATCCAAACCAACCTCAAGGCTTTGGAACTCGAGCCGGCCTTTGCAATTGCTCACAACAATCTGGCCATTGTCTATCTCGAAAAGAAGAAATATGATCTGGCAATAAAACATGTGGATAAAGCGGTTGAACTCGGTTATGAAGTTGACCCTGAGTTGTTAAAAGAGATCGAAACTTTTCGCAAAGAATTCGGTTAAGGTGTGGTCTTTTTAATAACCAAAACCTAAACCATGTCTAACACGCCGCAATTCAAGTATTTTTTATCGAACAAAAAGAATCCTGTTCAAAAAGGCAGCCGGATATGGACTGTCCTCCTTCCCATGAGCAGACATCAGCAACCCAATGATGCGGGTATTTGTGTAAGCCATGGAGATTATTTTACCGCTGTTCGAAATTTTCTGGAACAGGACAGGTCTGAAATCATAACTCGTGCGGTTTCGCAACAGATCCATCGAGAGGTAACCTCCCAAGAAATAGAAGAAATAAGAATTTTTCTCGAGAAACACGGTGAATTTTATCATCCGGCCCGGATTGAAACCATGTTACACGGGACGGCCATTCCCTTTGTATTGAATGTAGCAATCTCCGATGTGGGGAAAAATTGTGTTCAAAGAGAATATGGTCTTTTAAAACAGCTCAATGACAATTTTTCCTTTTCATTTCTGCCCAAAGTTTACGGCCAGGGTTGTGTCTCTGTTACAGGTGGTGAAATTCGAATGTTCTTAGGAGAGTGGTTCCAGGGATATAACGAACTCCATATTTCCCTTGACCCGGCAGATGAAAAATACAAAATTGTTGTATGGGATCATGAGCACGGCAACTATTTCCTTACAAACAATCAAGCTATAAATTTTTACCGACAAGCCGCCAGGATTCTTACCTGTTACTACAATGTCAAAACCTTTGAACATGTACTATCCTGGCATCATGCGGCAGGGGATTTTGTCTTAAAATGTCAGAACAACAGCATCGATTTAAAACTCATTACTGTTAGACAGTACAGACCCCTGTTTGAAAACAATATTGGGAGTGAAGATGAAACTCCAGATGCGGAACTGATACTGGAAGCATTGCTGGTGTTTTTTCTAAATCTTGCAATTAGAATGCGCCTTGACCGGCTGGACGGTGTCGGGGAAATCGTGTGGTCTGACGATATTGCTGTTCAGGGAACCCTGAAAGGTTTTTTCGAGGGCTTGGCTTTAAACTTGCCCATTGTCTCGATTCCAGGCTCTTTAATGGATTGTTTCCGAAATCATCTTCTATCTTGCAGTCAATCAGATTTGTTTGGTTTGTCACAAGCTATGGTTGATGCATATAACCCCCGATCTCCGGAAATTCCGGTTATTAAAAAGAATTTAAAAAGGCATGTGAAGATTTTATTCGATGCAATTAAGACGAGTTCGTAAAAAGTCCGACTTCTGCGTTGCACTGCGTTCTTCGTCATTGCAACGTACTATAAGTACGCCTCATTCCTCAGGATTTACGCGCCTTGAATTTGGATTTATTTACAAAGCCGTCAATCAAGATAAATTTGTAAAAAGTCAAAACTTTGAATTACTACTGCAACATATAGACGTAGTAATTCGCAATAAAGTATAATATGTTGTGCTGCTTTATTTTTGATTGACTTTTCACGGAACCATTTGGATTCAGGGTTAAAGTTGATTCAGATAATAAAAACTATTTAGCAAGGTAAAACCATGGTTTTTTATTGACAAGGTAAAAGATTAATTTTATATAATTTTTTTTTGGAAGATTGGCTTTGTTATTTAAATGCTTAACTCATAAAAAGGTAAAGAAAAAAGTGAATCATTTCGTGAGAGGAGGTGAACGGTATAACTCCATTAGGAGAAGGTTTTATTTAAATCGAAGGGATAGTTAAATCTAAAGATGAATGGAGGAATGAATATGGCAAAACATGAAACCCCTTTATTAGATCAGCTGGAGACCGGTCCATGGCCAAGTTTTGTGACCGACATTAAGCGGGAGGCTGAATCAAGGGCAAAGAATGAAAAAAACGTGGAATACCAGATTCCCCAGGATTGTTGTGACGATCTTTTGGGGGTGCTTGAACTTTCATACAAACACGGCCGGACCCACTGGAAACATGGTGGCATCGTAGGGGTATTCGGGTACGGAGGTGGTGTAATCGGCAGGTATTGCGACCAGCCCGAGATGTTTCCCGGCGTTGCCCATTTTCACACCATGCGTGTGTCCCAGCCTGCCGGTAAATTCTATACCACCAAATACCTTGAAGAGATTTGCGATCTTTGGGAGCGACGGGGAAGTGGCCTTACCAACATGCATGGCTCAACAGGAGATATTATCTTTCTGGGCACCACAACCCCTCAGCTTGAAGAGGTCTTCTGGGAATTGGGACATAATCTGAATCAGGATCTGGGCGGTTCCGGGTCAAATCTGAGAACACCTTCCGACTGTGTGGGCCAGGCTCGCTGTGAATTTGCTTGCTACGATACCCAGGCAATCTGCCACGATCTCACCAATGAATACCAGGACGAGCTCCATCGGCCGGCATTTCCCTATAAGTTTAAATTTAAATTCGACGGGTGTCCCAACTGCTGTGTTGCATCGATTGCACGGGCAGACCTGTCGTTTGTCGGCACCTGGCGTGATGATATCAAAATAGATCAGGAAGCGGTTAATGCCTATGTGGGCGGTGAAATTCCTCCCAATGGCGGCGCTCATGCCGGACGTGACTGGGGACCCTTCGATATCCAGAAAGAGGTGATCGATCTCTGTCCCACCGGCTGCATGAGGTATGAAGACGGGAAGCTGGAGATTAACACCCCTGAGTGTACAAGATGTATGCACTGCATCAATGTCATGCCCAGAGCATTGAGAATCGGTAATGACCGGGGCTGTTCAATCCTTGCCGGAGCAAAGGCCCCGATTCTTGACGGCGCACAAATGGGATCGCTTCTGGTTCCGTTTATTAAGGTGGAAGAACCTTACGATGAAATTAAAGAGACCGTCATTGAGCCCATCTGGGACTGGTGGATGGAAGAAGGAAAAAACCGCGAAAGACTTGGCGAACTCATGAAGCGCCAGGGCTTCCAGAAACTGCTTGAAGTGACGGGTTTTAAACCGGATCCGCGAATGGTCCAGGAACCACGTACGAATCCTTATATTTTCTGGAAAGAAGATGAAGTTGAAGGCGGATTTGATCGTGATATTAATGAATTCAGAAAATATCATCAAAGATAGGGGGTAATGACTATGGCATTTATATCTTCAGGTTACAATCCTGACAAGCCGATGGAAAATAGAATAACCGATATCGGCCCAAGAAAATTTGACGAATTTTACCCTCCGGCTATCGCAAAAAACAAGGGTAAATGGCTATATCATGAAATTATAGAGCCCGGTGTTCTGGTTCATGTTTCCGAAACCGGCGACGAAGTTTACACTGTAAGAGCCGGCGGGTGCCGTCTTATGAGTGTATCCCATATTCGTGAAATTTGCGAAATTGCAAACAAGCATTGTGATGGATATCTCAGATTCACCACTCGCAACAACATTGAATTCATGGTGGACAGCAAGGAAAAAGTAGAGCCTTTGAAGCAGGATCTTTTGAGCCGCAAGCAGGCCGGCGGCTGTTACAAATTCCCTGTCGGAGGCACTGGCGCCGGGATTACCAACATCATCCATACCCAGGGCTGGATCCATTGCCACACACCGGCAACAGACGCATCCGGTACGGTTAAAGCTACCCTGGATGTGCTTTTTGATGATTTCGTCAATATGCGTCTGCCGGCCCAGCTACGGGTCTCAATGGCCTGCTGTTTGAACATGTGCGGCGCGGTCCATTGCTCGGATATCGCCATTCTGGGATATCACCGAAAGCCGCCTATGATAGACCATGAATATATAGACAAAATGTGCGAAATCCCGCTGGCAATCGCTGCCTGTCCTACGGCTGCCATCAAACCGGCCAAGGTTAAACTGCCGGATGGAAAAGAGGTAAAAAGTGTTGCCGTAAACGAGCCCAGGTGTATGTTCTGCGGAAACTGCTACACCATGTGTCCCTCCATGCCCCTTGCAGATGATGTGGGCGACGGTATCGTGCTTATGGCGGGCGGAAAAGTCTCCAACCGGATCAGCGCTCCCAAATTTTCCAAGGTTGTTGTTGCCTTTATTCCCAACGAAATGCCTCGCTGGCCTACGATGACGGATACTATCAAGAAAATTGTAGAAGCCTATGCGGCAGATGCCAACAAGTATGAACGTTTGGGCGAATGGGCGGAACGGATCGGATGGGAAAGATTTTTTGAGAAATGTGAGCTCGAGTTTACCCATCATCTCATTGATGATTTCCGTGATCCGGCTTATTTTACCTGGCGCCAGACTTCACAGTTTAAATTCTAAGCGCTAATATACCCGCAGGGGGTACACGCGTGTACCCCCTGTATTATAAAAAGGGGTTTAATAATGGAATACGAAGAAGCAAAACAAAAAATTGTAGAAGGACTTACAAAGAAACAAAAAGTAAAATCCAAATTTTACTTTAACGATCTTGCGAAAATAATTGGTGAAAAGCCCAGAGTGGCCAAAAAGCTGATTAATCAAATGATAACCGATGGAGTCCTCGAGTACTGGTCCAGCGGAAGCACCTCAATGTACGGGCTTAAAGGTACCGGCAAGCAAGCACATAGCGAGCACGAAGATTAATAGAAATATTTTTTGTATTAAAAGGCCGATTCGGAAAATACTTCAATTCAAGAACCTCCTTTGCAGCAGGAACATATGGATTTTCCCAGAATTTTAATTGCAGCCCTGCGGGGAGGATCGGGGAAGACCATCCTGTCTATCGGAATTATTGCTGCATGGAAATCCTTCGGCAGACAGATAACACCTTTTAAAAAAGGTCCTGATTACATTGATGCGGGCTGGCTTGCCCTTGCGGCTGGCCGGCCCTGCTATAATCTCGACACCTTCCTGACCCAAAAAGAGCTTATCCTTGAATCCTTTTTCTTACATTCCACCAAAGGCAATATCGCAGTTATAGAGGGAAACCGGGGTCTTTACGACGGAATAGATATCCAAGGAAGCACCAGTACCGCGGAACTGGCAAAACTGCTTAAAGCGCCGGTGATTCTTTGCATCGATTGTACAAAATCAACCCGAACCATGGCTGCGGCTGTGCTCGGATGTGTGACATTCGATCCGGATACCCCAATTAAAGGGGTTATTTTAAATCGTGTTGCCGGACCCAGGCATGAAAAAGTTCTCCGAAAAAATATTGAACACCACTGTGACATTCCCGTACTGGGTGCGGTTCCAAAACTTGATTGGCAAAGTTTTCCTGAGCGGCACATGGGACTGTTGCCCACACCGGAACACGGCTGGGCAAAGGATTCCATCCTATCGGCATCTCAACTCGCCGCCCGGTATCTTGATCTTGAAGCACTGGCCGCAGTTGCCAATAATGCTGGACCTCTTCCTGTTTCAGCCACACTTCAAGAAAGCATCCTCGCTAAAGGGGAATCTTTGTTTGATTCAAACCCGAGGCCACGGCCAAGAATCGGTATCATCAAGGACTCCGCATTTCAATTTTACTATCCGGAAAATATTGAAGCTCTTGAAGCGGCAGGTGCAAAAACCATTGTTATAAGCCCTCTTGCCAGCGATACGATCCCACCCATAGATGCCCTTTACATCGGTGGCGGATTTCCTGAAACCCATGCCCGACAACTTACCCAAAATATAAAATTCAGAGAACAATTAAAGTTTTTGGCAAAAGACGGCCTTCCCATATACGCTGAATGCGGCGGTCTGATGTACTTGGGAGATGAACTGGTTCTGGATGAAACATCATTTCCCATGGTCGGGGTGCTGCCGGTTGTTTTTGGATTTTCAAAAAGACCTCAGGGACATGGATACACGGTTGTAACCGTGGAACACTCCAATCCGTATTTTAAAATCGGCACCCAACTTAAAGGGCATGAGTTTCACTATTCGAGAGTTTTAAAATGGCGGGGGACTGACAAGGATCTGGCCTTTAACATGAAAAGAGGCGCGGGTTTTATTAATCATCGTGACGGTGTTTGTTACAAAAAGGTTCTGGCCACCTATACCCACATCCATGCCCTGGGCACGCCTTCCTGGGCCGAAGCCATGGTTCGTAATGCTATTGCCTACAAACAATCAAAAAAATAGGGCAATCATCTGATAACTGATGATCACCCTTTTTTTAATATTCCCATAGGATAAAACCTTTGAACCGTTTATTTCTTCTTCCGGGGATGGCACTGTTTGCACGTTGTAGGTGCTGCGCCTGCATCTTTTGATTTTAACTTCTTGCTTTTGTTGAAATTTTTGTGGCAGCCCTTGCAATTATCATGAATGGCGTTGGCGTGGTATTCGCGTTTTTGTTCCTTTGACAGTCCCTTTGCTTTCTTGCCTTTGATAATTCCGGGTTTTTTATGGCATTCGATGCAGTTTTTAACATCGTCACATTCTTTTAAATTGGTCAGCGGTTTATTATCCTTGTCGTGATGACATTCCCCGCAGCCGGCTTTGAAAAGGTCAGGATTTTGTTCCGCGTATTCCTTTGTGTGCTTGAGGTGCGAAAATGTTACTATGGACTTGGTATGTTTGGTATAGGCCTTGTTTTCCATTTTAATTTCATCTTTTACTTCGGTTCCGGCATAAATTCCGGCCACAACAAACAGAGTAGCGATTACAGCGACTACCGATGTCACAAAATACCTTTTATTCATAACCACCTTTAACCTCCTTTAAATTTATAAATTAAGTTAATAGACACAAAATTATCTATCAACCGGATGTTACTCTGTCAACGATAAAAAGCAGGGCAAACGCATTTGAATCCCAATACAAGGAGAACGCTCCACGACGGCGTGTATCTCTTTCCAGCCGACTGAAACTTGTGCTTAAGCACCTGTAAGCCCGAGCCACGCCAAAGTTTTTAAGAACAATTCGTCGCTAAGTTATCTCATAGATTTTTAAGTCATAATTTTATACGGCTCGGACTAACGCGTGCTAAAGTCCTTCAATAAGTCAGTCGGTTTCCAAGAGAAACACCCCGTCGCTACGCTGAATCAAAATCAATTATGTTTGCTCTGAGATAAAAAGAGATCTTTAAAAAAAACTTTTTTACAGGATTACAATGTAACAATTTTATTTTTCTATTTATTATCTTTATTATTGTCCGCTTCAAGGTTCTTCTTCCCAAAAATTCTAGCGCCGATAATACTTATTTCGTAAAGCAATATCAAGGGGAAGGCCATCATGATCTGCGTTACAACATCCGGAGGCGTTAAGATAGCTGCACCTATAAAGAATAACAGGAGCGCATATTTTCTGTTTTTCTTTAAAAAGGTAACAGAGACTATGCCAAGTCTGGCAAGGAAGGTAATAATCAAAGGGAGTTCAAAAACAAGTCCAAAAGCAAGTAACAATTTTGAGGCAAAACCCAAATACTCCCGCATGGAGGGAAGTGGCTGTATTATTTCAGAGGCAAATCCTAAAAAAAACTTAAAACCGTATGGAAATACAATAAAATATCCGAAAAATGCACCGCCGACAAAGAAAACAGTGGATAGAAGAACAATGGGGGTCATAAGCCGTTTTTCTTTATCATAGAGTCCGGGGGCGACAAACATCCAGAACTGATAGAAAATTACCGGAGCGGCCAAAATGATGCCGGAAAGAAATGCTACTTTCAAGTAAGTAAAGAAAGCTTCGGGAAGACCGGTAAAGATAAGCTTATCGCCGGGTTGCATTACGCTTATCAGGGGCCGGGTTAAAATTTGAAACAGTTTTTCTTTAAAGCCGTATGACAAAATAAATCCAATGCCCACGGCTATGAAACAGACAATCAGACGTTTTCTGAGTTCTTCGAGGTGTGCGGTAAAAGGGATTTTTTCTTGTTCATCCATCTCTTAATGGACTTTCCGAATCCTTATTTTCGGTTTCATTTTTTTCTTTAACAAAATCGGCAGAAAGGTTTTGATTTTCGGGTTTGGCATCAACCTTTACATTCACAGCATCCTTAATCTCTTTGCTCATATCATCAAAGGTTGATTTAACTTCCTTTAATTCATCATCGATTTCCAGAGTTTCTTTTAACTCGGATGTTGCTCGCTTAAACTCGGCAAAAGCCCGTCCTAGAGATTTTGCGAGATCCGGAAGTTTTTTGGGCCCAATAACAATCAATGCGATTGCCAGAATCAATATCATTTCCGGCATGCCGATGCCGAACATATTTAACTCCTGTAACGTGGAAAAAAGTTAATCAAAATTAATAAGGTTTCAATACGTAATGGTTTTATAAAAAAGAGTCAAGAATAACTCACCTGGATCAAATTTCCTCAAATGGATTTGCCCGAAACTTCAACTTCAGACGCGACATATTGTCTTTGAAGCTGAACTTTATTGTGTAAATGGTTATAATAGACCTCGTCATTCAGCTTGAAAAAATAATCGTGACTCCTTAATTTTTGGGGGATTGCATGAAAA
>CAZKDT010000053.1:0-11207 GCA_964551515.1 uncultured Desulfobacteraceae bacterium
AGTGTATATCCCTTTTAGCGAATAGACCCTCCAGTCCAGATCGTCTCCGTCCCAGTGGTTAATACCTGAATTGTCTATAGCGTCATAGATAATCATATAATCCGCTTCCCATTTAAAGTTTTCACCGATGTTTCCGGTCAATCCGATGTAGGGATGATCATCACCGTACACCAGACCGCCCGTCTTGAGGTCGAGCCACCGGGTGGTCCAGCCGGTATGAATACGGAAGGGACCGAAATTGTAACCGATGTCCAGTTTTTCCACGCCGAAGTCTTCACCGGTCATTCCCGAATCCTTAGGCTGGCCAACAGAAGCACCACGGTCGGTGTTGTTTTTGTCCAGGTTGAAATCAGCCTCCAGAATGATCATGAAGTCAAACGTGTCATTTCCTCCCTTCCATCCCATCCGAAGTTCATTCCGGACGTCGTGATCGGTCATGAAACCATTTTCATCAAGCATATAGTCATTAACATCAGTATGATCGTTAAAGTTCAGTTGTGACATCCATGAAGGATAGGTCTTCAGGCTGCCAAAGAACTCGACATTAATGTCTTTGCTTTTGGGCGACATCTTGCCCATGGTCCCGAAGGCGGTCAGGGGAACGGCGAGAAATGCTACTAACATGGCAACTACCATTAACTTTTTCATTAATTTTTCCTCCTTAATTTTCCCTCCTTAATAGCGTTACATTTCGATTTAAAATCCATTACCCAATAATTCTCCTCTTTACTTTTTTCCGATTCATCTCCTTTCCCAGTGCAATTTAATCATAAAACAACATGAACCTAACGCACTGATATAATATTAAAATCATATCTATAGAATAACAAACGCAAAAATTTGAGTTTTATAACAGTTGGATCTAAAAATGTCAAGCTTTTGTTATAAAACCGATTGACTTTTAAGTTATTATTTTCTAAAGGAGGTTCAAATTATAAAATTGATTCACGATTTTTTACAATGCGATTTGGCCGGATTTAAAAAAAGAAAAATTTTATACTCTCGTTGGCGGAATTTTTTGATAAGTTTAATTTTGAAATTTACCTAAGGAGAATATTCCATGAAAAAGTTTTTAGTTCCTCTATGCGTTGCAGGATTGCTGGTCTCCAGTACTTCTTTTCTTTTTGCTGGTGGTATCGAAAATAAGCACAACTGGAGCGCTGAGTATGCCCGTACGCTTAACAGAAACGCGGCCACCGACTCTGCGGATGCGGTGGTCTATAATCCTGCCGGTGTGATGAGTATGGAAGACGGCTTTTATGTAAATTTAACCGGCCAGTATGTCATCAAAGATTACTCGAATACGTTTGCTGGTACAGAGTTCGATACGGATGAGCCTGATTTTATTCCCAGCCTCTTTACCCTTTACAAAAAGGACAATTGGGCGGCCTATGGAGCAGTCACCGTGGTTGTCGCCGGGGGCGAAGTAGACTATAAAGACGGGAATACAACAACGTTTATGCTTGGCCAAGGGTTAACCTCCATATTGGGCGGCAGTCTTGGAGATCATCATCTTAAAGGAGAATCTTACTTTATTGGATACACCTTGGGCGGGGCTTACGCTATTAATGATGTGGTATCCGTCTCTTTAGGGGCTCGATATGTTGACGCATCCAGAGAATTTAAAGGTCATGCAACACTTCTTGGTACTGTTTATGGTGATATAAGACCTTCTGTTGACTATGAAGAAACGGGTCATGGCTGGGGAGGCATTATCGGTGTTAATATTACGCCCACGGAAGAACTCAATATCGGTCTAAGATACGAAACCAAAACAAGCATTGATTTGAGAACTGATGTAGATACAGACACAGTACCCGGAGGTCTTCCCGGCCTTGTAGATGGTTTTAAAAGGAACAGAGACATGCCGGCCTTGCTGGGCTTGGGCGTTTCCTATAAAATTAATCCAAAAATTAGAGTTGAAACAAACTTTACCTGGTACCTCAACAATGATGTAGACTGGGACGATAATCCGGTAACAATGGGGGATGAAACCCAGAAAGATAATGGCTATGATATCGGCATCGCCTGCGAATATACGTTTAATCCTAAATGGAAGGGGAGTTTGGGATACATGTATACCGAAGTGGGAATAGACCCGGACAACATGAAAGTTGAGACCCCTGAACTGAATGCCAATTCAATTGCCGGTGGGATTGCTTATAAAGCGACTCCCAGTCTGGACTTAAATCTTGGCGTAATCTACACATTTTACAAGGATGCTAACACTTCAACGGGAATTAAATACGAAAAAGATGTTACACTTATAGGAGCGGGTATTCAGTATAAGTTTAAGTAAGATAAATAGGCGCCCGATTAAAGTGGTCTTTTTTTGTTAAATCCAGACTTTGTCATTCAGCTTGGAAAAATAATCGTGACTCCTTAATTTTCGAGGGATTGCATGAAAATTGGACACTGGCACTCAGGTTTCGGGTGTCAGGTGTCAGTAGTGAAAAAGCGAGAGCCAGCCTGAAACCTGACACCCGACACCTGAAACCTATGCTCCGAGAAGGCTTCACCACGCCCGATAATGTCCAAAATAAAGACCTATTTTTCTAGCATGTTACGAGATCTGTAAATCAGGCATATCACACAATTCTTTTAAAGGATTTTTCGAGATTCTTTATGCTCCAACTGATCCAAGTGGGCCGTCCGTGCGGACAGTTGGAGGGCTGGTCGCATTGATCGAGCTGTTCCAAAAGTCCTTTGATTTGTTGGTCCGAAAGCTTCTGGTTAGCTCGGATGGCCCCGTGGCAAGCCATGAGTATCAAGTACTGGTCAATGGCCTTTTCCAGGCCGGGTGTAAAACCGATCTGAGCTGTCTTTTCGACGATTTCCATAACCAGTGGTTTAACCTCTTTGTTTTCAAGCAGAGCCGGGACCGATTTTACTACAAAAGTATTTCCGCCAAAGGGTTCTATCTCCAACCCCAGTTCATTGAGATCCGGAATCAGTCCTTCAAGAATTTTTGCTTCCCGGTATCCAAGGTCAATGGTTTCAGGGATAAGAAGTTTCTGGGATGATTTTTTTGAAGCAGGGGATCGGTTTTTAAGCTGCTCAAAAAGGATACGTTCATGAGCCGCGTGCTGATCGATCAATACAATCCGGTCGGCGGATTCGCAGATGATATACGTATCATGGAACTGACCGATCACCTTTAAATCGCCGAACTGTTTTTTTGCCCACAGCTCCCTTTGACTGGTGGTGGGAGTGAAGCGAAGATCTTGCTTCCACGGGGATGCGGGGTGCGGGTCGGCGTGAATCAAAGATTTTGATTCCGCAGGAATACTGGTTACGGGTTGCTGGGTGCGGGTTGTAGGATACAGGGTTGAGATTCCTTTTTTCCGGATGTTAAAATGAGACACGGATTCAGAGATCAAAGATTTTGCATCCATGGGTTCTGGTTCCGGAAACCTTTTCGGGCGCCATTGGGGTTGATCCGAAAGACACAGACTTTCTGCCACAACCCCGGTAACCGCATCATGAATTTTTTTCTGGTTCGCAAACTTTACCTCGTGTTTTGTCGGATGAACATTAACATCCAACTGGTCGCAGGGAACATTTATAAAAACTACTGCCACCGGAAACTGTCCCTTCATCAATCTTGAGCCATACCCTTGGAAAAGGGCATGTTGGATGACCCGGTCCCGAACAACCCTCTGGTTTACATAAAGGTATATTCCCCGGGATGTACTGCGCGTGATTCGGGGAGAAGAGATCCAGCCTTGAACGGTAAGAAAATCGGATGTAAATTCTATTTTGCTAAGATTATTTTTGATGTCGCTACCGAGAACATCCGTGAGCCGGCCTGCTTCATCGGAAGTGGACGACCAGTTTTTAACAACTTTGCCGTTGTGAATCAGCCTGAATTGAATATGGGGCCGTCCCAGGGCCATGCTTGAAACCATATCTGCGATATGCCCCATCTCTGTGTTCACGGTTTTTAGAAATTTTCGCCGGGCAGGCATATTAAAAAAAATCTGCCGGACGGTGACCATGGTTCCCAAGGGAGCCCCGATTTGGGAAACTTTTTTTATTGTGCCGCCTTCAATCACAACTTCTGTTCCCGTTTGGGAGGTCCGGTCTCTGGTTACCAGACGGAACTTGGAAACAGAGGCGATGCTCGGCAGGGCCTCACCCCTGAACCCTAACGTATTGATTGCAAACAGATCTTCGTCCTTGTAAATTTTACTGGTGGCATAGCGTTCCGGCGCCAGCAGGGCATCATCGCGGTTCATTCCGCTTCCGTTGTCGGAAACCCGTATCAGGGAACGCCCGCCGTTTTTCACTTCTATGATGATTCTCGTGCTGTCCGCGTCCAGTGCATTCTCCACCAGTTCCTTGACCACTGAAGACGGGCGCTCGATAACTTCGCCCGCAGCGATTTTGTTTGAAAGGATCTCAGGAAGTATTTTAATTTTGGACATAATGCGCGTTTTCTGTTAGTTAGTGTCCCTCCAAAAATACAAATTAAACAAAAATTAAGTTTCCAATGCAGAAATGAGCAATTTTTCGCAAGGTCAAGGAAATCAATGAATTACGCGGAGGCGTACATTTAGTACGCCGCACAAGTGATTTCGCAGATTGACGCAGAGATTGCGGAAAAGGGCCATTTCTGGATGGAAACTAGTTACTTTTCTTGTTCTCTCAGGGTGCGGGCTAAAAAATCCGCATCCATGGGCGACAGGTTGAATTTCAGGCATGCCTCTTCGATGAGGGCCTTTAATTTTTTTTCCTTGTTATACTTGTGTTCTTGGGAAACCCACTTCACGGCTTTCCTCAAATCTTCTCCTTTTGGCTGAATAGTCATATTCTAATTTCCTTTACTGATAATTGTCTTTTATAGATTTGGTTTTTTCTTGTGAAAATTGGTTGCCTGTTCGAAATTGTAAGCTATTTTAATAAGTTTTCCTTCATCAAAATGTTTTGCCATTATCTGGAGTCCGATGGGAAGTCCTTTTGATGAAAACCCGCAGGGAACGGAAATTCCGGGTATTCCGGCAAGGTTTGCCGAAAGGGTAAAGATGTCGGATAAATACATGGTCAGCGGATCATCCACCATTTCTCCTATCTTAAAGGCCGGGGTGGGCGCCACCGGCGACAGGATCACGTCACAGATTTCAAATGCCTTTTTAAAATCTTCTATGATCAAGGTTCGGACCTGGGATGCCTTGCCGTAATATGCATCGTAGTATCCTGCGGAAAGCGAGTATGTGCCCAGAATAATGCGCCGCTGAACTTCCGGGCCGAACCCTCTGGAACGAGTGCTTTTGTACATTTCCATGAGGTTTTCTTTAGTCTTGTCCCGGTAACCATATTTAACCCCGTCGTACCGGGCAAGATTGGAACTTGCTTCCGAAGGTGCAATCACATAATAGGCAGCCACCGCATGTTCCGTGTGAGGCAAAGAAATTTCAACACACCCGGCCCCCATCCCTTGAATTTTTTCAACGGCATTTTTAACCGCATCGGAAACATCGGGATCCAGACCTTTGCCGGCACTGTATTCCTTTGGGATACCAACAACCATTCCTTTTAAATCGTTTTCAAGAAAAGAGGTATAATCCGGCACATCTTCAGGCACTGATGTAGAATCGGCAGAATCGTAACCCGAAATAACATTCATTACCATGGCGCAATCGGTAACATCCTTGGTCAGCGGGCCAATCTGATCTAAAGAGGAAGCAAATGCGACCAGGCCGAATCGGGAAACCCTCCCATATGTGGGTTTCATCCCGACAACACCGCAGTGGGACGCGGGTTGACGGATGGATCCGCCGGTATCCGACCCCAGTGATCCTATGCACATGTCCGCGGCCACCGCCGCTGCGGAGCCTCCGCTTGACCCGCCGGGGATTCGCGTCAGATCCCATGGGTTACGGGTGAGTTTTAGGGCGGAATGTTCGTTTGATGAGCCCATGGCAAATTCATCCATATTGGACTTGCCGACAATCACAGCGCCTTGTGTTTTCAGCTTTTTTACCACGGTAGCATCGTAGGGTGGCACGAAATTTTCGAGAATCCTGGAAGCACAGGTAGTACGAAGACCCTTTGTACACATAAGATCCTTGATCGCCATGGGAATACCGGTCAAGGGTAAAATATTGCCCTGGGAGATTTCTTTATCGGCAATCTTTGCTTGGGCCAGGGCCATTTCACTGTCCAAGGTGATATATGCACCCACGTGCTTCTCAACAGCGTCGATACGATCAAGGACCGCCCGGGTAAGTTCCCGGGAAGATATTTCTTTTTTCTTTAACAGCATGTGGGCTTTTTTTATCGTAAGTTCATACAGTTTCATTCTTGTTGTTCCCTTTTACGAGTTAATCACTTTTGGAACGATAAAATTTCCATCCTCTTTTTCAGGGGCATTGGAAAGCGCCAAATCACCGTCAAGACTTTGTTTTTCATCATCTTCCCGAAAGGCATTAGTCAAGAAAATGGCATGGGAGGTGGGCGTCACACCTTGGGTTTCAACGGATTTTAATATATCGACATATTCCAATATGGTTCCGATTTGTCCGGCAAATTTGTCTATCAGTACCTTGTCAACATCAAGGCGGGCAAGGTTTGCCACATGAAGAACTTCCTGTTTTGTTATTTTCATAATATCTCCTTAAGCCGGATAAACTTAAAAATTGCCACAAAGGCACCAAGACACAAAGGAAAACTATTTTATTTAAAATCATCTTCGTGACTTAGTGTCTTAGTGGCGAATATGTTTTTCCATAAAAAACACAAAATTCAATTTAGTGGTATAGGAATTTCCTTTTTTTAGAGCGGCGAAGCCGCGTTATATAGAATCGCGAAGCGATTGTATAATTTAAGAAACTATCGCTGAACGATGATTGCTTTAATGTTTTCTTTTTTTAGCTGGTTGAATATGATGCCGGCATCGGCCCTGTTTTTGAAAAACCCTATCCTTATCCTATAAAAGATTCCCTTCCCCGGAATTTTTCCTATGCTCTTATATGCAGGGTATCCTCTTTTTTTAAACTTTGCCACCATATTATCGGCATTTTTTGGATCTTTTAATGAGGCCACCTGAATAGTAAAATTTTTATTTTCTTCGGCAGATTTATTAACAGTGTCGGTTTCCCTTTTTTGGCTTGTTGCAGTCTTTTTGGATGCCAGCATTTTTTTTGTATTAGAAACGGTATGTTCACGCAAAGACTTTGGCCGTTTTTTTGGGGTATCTGCTTTGAACCTCTCTTCACCGCTTGTATTTTTCAGCTCATCGTAAAACCCCATTTTGGTTGTATTATCTGTTGAAGATGAATCTATATTATATCGGTCGAATTCTTTCTTAATGACTGCTTCCTTTAAAGCGACCAATTCGTTTTCAAGTTTTTCGATATCAAACCGTACAGGGACGGTTCCTCTTCCCACGAAGATCCCCAGGATAAACATCCATGCACATGCAAAAAAGGTCAGACTAATCCATAGGGTCAACCCTTTGCGCGTCCACTGAGGCGAAGATTTCTTTTTATTAGGCAAAGCCTTTTCTTTTTTTCCCATAATTTTAAACGATTAGCCAAAAAGACACAAAGATACTAAAGATTATAATTACATTCTTTTGGTTGTCTAAAAACAACTATGTCCTGTCCAAAATCTTGTTTGAAAAAGTGGTTCTCTAAAGGTTTCTATCGGGACAGTAAATATCCAATGTCGAATTTTCAATATCCAATTTCCAAGTTTTTGTAAGCAGGTTACATCCTATCAGGGGCAGACACACCCAACAGAGACAATCCATTTCGTATGACTTTTTGAACCGCCAGTACCATATAGAGCCGGCCCCGAGACAATAGAGGCTCATCGGACAGGACTCTGTGCTTATTGTAATAGGCATGAAAACAAGCCGCTAGGTCCATGAGATAAAATGTTATGCGATGAGGTTCCATGAATTTTGCACTGTTTTTTAAAACATCCGGATAACGGGCCATGGTTTTCAGAAGCTTGATTTCCTCGGGTTCTTTAAGCATTACCATGGCCTTTTGGTCCCCGGTGATATGGTCCAGACCCCTTTCTCGTCCCTTGCGGGCAATACTCGATATACGGGCATGCACGTATTGAACGTAAAAAACCGGGTTGTCGTTGGTCTTTTTCTTTGCCAGATCCAGGTCGAAATCGAGGGGGCTGTCATAATGGCGGGTTAAAAAAATAAATCTTGCGGCATCTTTTCCGACTTCTTTAATGACATCACTTAGGGTAACAAATTCACCGGCCCGGGTGGACATGGCAACCGGTTCACCGCCGCGCAAAAGATTGACAAGCTGAACAAGTATGACGGTGAATCGATTTCTTTTAAAACCTGATGCTTGGATAGCACCCGTTACCCGTGAAATATATCCGTGGTGGTCGGCACCCCAGACATCTATCACCTGTTCAAACCCTCGTTCAAACTTATCCAGGTGATATGCGATATCAGACGCAAAATAGGTGGTCTGGCCGTTTTTGCGAACCACTACCCGATCTTTTTCATCTCCAAACTCTGTGGTTTTAAACCATAACGCGCCGTCTTTTTCATATATAATGTTCTTATCTCGAAAATGATCTATAACCACTCCCACCTTGCCGGAATCATAAAGACTCTGTTCACTGAACCAGTTGTCAAACTCGATTCCGAAGTTCGTAAGATCCTGCCGGATCTGTTCAATAATACGGTCTGCCGCAAACTGCGCACAATATGAAATCGATGTTTCTTCATCCTGATCCAGAAGTGTTTTTCCCTTGCGATCAATTATGTCTTTTGCGAAATCGATAATATAGTCGCCCTGATAATTTTCTTCCGAAAACTGAATAGTTTTTCCCAGCAACTGCTTATATCGAAGAAAAACAGATCTGCCCAACGTATCTATCTGACGTCCCGAATCGTTGATATAGTATTCCTTTTGAACATCATACCCGCAAAACCGTAAGATGTTTGCCAAGCTGTCGCCAACAGCAGCCCCCCGGCCGTGCCCCACATGCAAAGGCCCTGTTGGATTGGAGCTTACAAATTCCACCTGGATTTTTTCACCATCGCCCATATCCCAAGCGCCATAACGCATATCTTCCTGATGGATTTTGTATAAAACCGGATACCAGGACCCTATGGTTACAAAAAAATTGATAAAACCGGGGCCGGCAATTTCTGTTTTTGCCAAAATATTGTCTGGATCTGTGATATGTTTTAAAATCGATTCTGCAATCTTTCGCGGGGGCATTTTCTGAATAGATGCCGTGGCCATTGCAAGGTTTGTTGAAAAATCACCATGCGATTCTATTTTGGGCACTTCGACTTCAATTGTGGAAAACGCTTTTGAAGGCAAATCGCCTTTTTCATATGCACGGGTTGCAGCGTTACGGATCAGGTTTATTATTTTTTGTTTCATTTAATTTATGTGTTCACTTGTTGTTGTTTTTGTAACACTTTGTTTTTTTAAATATTATGGCCTAATGAAAATCGATTTGTTTCAAAGAATTAAACTATTGCTTGTTTTAATAGTGACGGTTTCGTAAAAAGTCCAACTTCTGCGTTGTGCTGCATTTCGCAATCATTCAACGTACGATAATTACGCTCCCCACGGGACCGGCGGATAGCCGATGATACAAAATTTGCACGCCTTGCATTTGAACTTTTTACGAAACCGCCTAAATCGGACTTTTTACAAGTTCATCAATAGTGCTTCTTCACAAAAATTGCAATTCATAAAGACTTTTTATTCCCAAGTCAAGTGACTTTGCAGGCAATATCAGGGCAAACACATTTGAATCCCAATACCCAGGAGAACGCTCCACGCTGTCGCTACGGGTGTAAAGCAAGACGGTTGTTTTGTTGAGATTGCCATGGCTATTTGGTGTCAGGTGTCAGGATACACGTTCAGTAGTAATGGGCCAGCCCTGAGGGAACGATTCATGAACCCTGAAACCTGAAAAAAGCTTCTCCTTCTGATCCGACAACACTGAATATGCATGAGCTTTTGTTCCTTATATCCAAGATAAAAGTAAGGGATTTAATGAAAAAACAGGTATATATCGCCAACCCGGACGATACGGTCGAAGAGGCTGCAGCCATGCTTCTGGAAAAAAAAGATTTCAGCCGTCCCGGTAGTGGATGAAAATAACCGGTTGCTCTGAATTATCACACGCAGTGATATTTTTAGGGTACTCATTTCCCTGACCGGAATGGGGAAAAAAGGGGGACAGTTTGCCATACGCATCAAGGACATGCCCGGTCCAATTAAGGAAGTAAGGGAACTCATCGGAATAGGTTCCCCGGTATTTTGGTATAAAGAGCCGTTTAATGTGCAGGGCTTTTTTGAAGCTTTACCTGAACAGGACGGTCGGCATTGGTTTGTATTTTGCACCCATGGAAATATTATCGGTGACTTCTTTCCATCGGTGACGAAAAAGTTGATTAAAAGGCGGGCCGCAGTCATAGGATATCGCAATACCTATGCAAACATAATCGTGCCGTTTTATCCCAGGTCAAGCTATACATCCGGTCATCCGGATTCGTACGATTTCGAGCAAGCCAAAGCCTTTGGTAGAGAAATCGTGGAACGTAGTCAAAAAATCAATCAAAAAGGTGGCGATTTTATTCCAGAACCAGGACCGGACTCTTCCGAAGAATGGATCGAAGAAAGCAAAGTGTTGACAAAATAGGCTATCAAGCAGTTCATGCCGGAATTTAGCATCAATACGGATACGTGTGTTCAGTGTCACGAATGTGAGGAAAACTGTCCGGTCCAAGGGATTGATATTGGAGCTGAACCGCCGCGCATTAAAGATCCGTGCATTTATTGTTGGTGTTGTGTGACCATCTGTCCAAGACTTTCCGTAGAAGCGGATTGGAGGCCTCTCGTTGCAATGGCGCCGACAAATTATGGCCGCTATAAAAATGAGTTGGACAAGGTAGCGGCTCGTGGTGAATTCCGGTGGTTGATGGATCCTGAGACTATTGTTTTCGATGACCCTCTGTATAAGCAACGGTAACGTGAAATTAAAAGGCAAGGATAACCAATATTTTGGTGAACATCAAAACATTTTGTTTTGAACTCCTTTCTTTTTGTGATAGTATTAAAAATTATAAAAAGATACCTGAAGTTTCTCACAAAAGGAGGATGCTGTGTACAAATTGTTTAAAATTATGATCATTATCGCCTGCTTAAATTTTCTGCCATTTCTTTCTTCTTCTTGCACCCATGCAAGGCCACCCAAACCAG
>CAZKDT010000054.1:0-11121 GCA_964551515.1 uncultured Desulfobacteraceae bacterium
TTTTTGACCGCTTCAAGAGCTGCTTTAGCTTTATAATGATGCACTGTAATTTTTTCGAATTTTATCCATCAATGAGCCTCCTTTTTGTTGATCAGGATATACTCATTTTACACCTTAAACAACTGTCCAGTTTTTGGGGAGTATTATACATTTACCACTCGCTTTGCTTGAGACATTCCAGTACGATCTGCCGGACTTACGGCGCAGGCGGCGATCAGGAAAAATCCATGCTTTTTAAACAAATTTATAAAACGATATAGACTTTAAGCTCCAATATCCGGTTAAAATTTTCCTCTGGAGATGGATAGGGTTTTTACCCAATTTGAAGGTGCTGGTATCTTTCTGATTTTTTTATGCGTGTAAACAAGGGAGCCTCCTTTTCTTAAGACACTCTCTTTATAGTATTCTAATTACTGCAATATCAATAACTATAGCGATATTCTGTGATACTACCTTTTGGAGATCGTTTAAACTCGCATCTTGTAATTTCGAGCACTTATTGGTAAATATCATTCAAATTACGGTTTAACGGTCAAAAAAGAGTTAAGTAAAATTTATTTTCTTCCACGAAGTGGGCTATGTTTTTTCTCATTCATCAGGAATGAGAGAATAAAACAAAATCCATAACATCCTGTTTAATAAAGGTATTCATATTAATAGAATCTATTACACAAATAGGATAACTCATGAAATTCTCAAAAGACATATTAAAAATTGATGCGGAGCAGGAAGTCGATAGAATTTGCAGCCGTCTTCGCGAAATCCTTACCAAACAGCTCAAGCGCCGGGGCCTCGTAGTGGCCCTTTCCGGGGGTATCGACTCCAGTGTGAGCACAGGTCTGGCCATAAAAGCAATCGGCAAAGATCGGGTAATGGTGCTCTTGATGCCTGAACGCCAATCGTCCGGCGATACATTGTTCCTGAGTCGGTCTGTGGTGGATCACTTTGGCGCTCAGAGCATTTACGAAGACATTTCCGGTATTCTGGAAGCTGTTGGTTTCTACCGGCGTTACGACAAAGCCGTGCGAATCGCAATTCCCGAATATGGCGATGGCTGGAAGTCGAAGATTGTCATCCCAAATGTCACAGAGAAAAAAGGCTTCAATCTTTTTTCCATCGTGGCAAAGAAACCGGATGGAAAAATCGTCAAAAAGCGACTCCCTTTGAAAGCCTATCTGGAAATCTTGGCTGCTACCAACTTCAAGCAGCGGACCCGCAAGATGCTCGAATACTATCACGCTGATCGTCTTAATTACGCGGTGGTCGGAACGCCCAATCGTCTGGAATATGACCAGGGTTTTTTCGTCAAACTGGGGGACGGGGCTGCCGATATCAAGCCCATTGCCCATCTATACAAGTCCCAGGTTTATCAGCTGGCCGAATATCTGGGCATTCCTGAAGCAGTGAGAAAGCGACCGCCCACCACGGATACGTATTCTTTAGCCCAGGGCCAGGATGAGTTCTATTTTTCGCTGCCGTACGACAAGATGGATTTGTGCCTGTATGCCAAAAACAACAGTGTGCCTATCGGGGAGGTATCAGAGATCGTTGGCATAACCCAGGAACAGGTTCAAATGGTGTTCGACGACATTGATACCAAACGGGCCACTACCCGTTATCTCCATCTGCCTGCTCAGTTAATCGAAGATGTTAAAGAGATAATAAATGGGTTCATCCATTAAAGGTCGGGTCAAGAGAAAAAACACCTCCCCGACGCAAAAAATATACATGTAAAAAGCAGAACAATATTACTAAGGGTCAAAAAACGGGCAGCGGATATCAGAACCCTGTTTGGTGCGTAAAGATCATCCAACATGCCCCCGGAATAACATTGTTCGAAAATGCAAACAGTGGCCATGGTGGTAACCTGGTTTACCTGTGTCGCGAAATCTGTATCTGAAATAGATTCGCTCCAGAGTGTCAGTCTAACGTCCGGATTATTCCAGGGACAACCGTCCCTGGAGCTCCCGTGATTGGTAGTGAAGATATAAAGTATGTCATCTTGCTCCAGGTTGTTCTCCAAAATATCGAAAACAGCAGTTATGTTCGCAGCTGTTGCGCTAAATTGCGTATCGTTATCACCGTCACCGTCAAGATCTAAAGGGGAATTACTACCGTCTGAGCGATCGATTGCGGAGTTGGTGCCATCACTAATCAGTACATAGTCGCCGAGTTCCAGTGGTTTTTCTTTAAACATTTTGCTCGTGACGTTTCCTGAGATAGAAATAAGGACCATATTATAGATCGTCGTTTGCCTGGAATCGTCGACAAAGTAGAAAACCCAACCCGGGCCCTTTCCCAGCGTAACCTGACGAAGTGCTGTTTTTATATACACTGTTCCATCAACTTGTTTTGGATTGCCGAAAATCTGAGTTTCTCCCGGGGCATTAAAAAAAACTTCCGCCATGAGTCTGTCATATGCATATTTAAAGGATGTTATCTGAGCGTAACATATGCGGGGCGGGTATAAGAAAGACATGGTAATGAACAAAAGCATAAAAAGCCCAAACGAACGGTATCAACATGATACTCTCTTTGCAGTATGGCGCATTGTTTTTTCCTCCTTTCGGGTCAAAATAAACCATAAAAACTGTCCATCTCAACAAAAAATTCAGTGTGAGGTGGCCAAGGCACACCATGACCGTTCAGTTATTGAGCGAAAAAGCTGTATTTCTTGATCCGATAACCGTTAAAAGGGAAATGCTGCAAAACAAAAAGCGATTATGTTTTTTGATGTTATCGGTATCGTTTTGTCTCTATGTTGTTAAGCGTTTTTTCTATTACTGAAGGTAGACCAGCACAAGTACAAGCCCCCGATGATCTTTAAGAGATGTCATAGCCTTTCCCAGAATTGCACCTTGGGCTCTATTGTAATCCCAAACCTTCATGGCGTGTCCCGGTGTACTGGATGTCGTCAACAAGTCACCGGGCTCAATAGATCCACCTGAGGTATCTACCCAACAGTAAACCCGACCCGTCAGATCCAACGGATTGGTCCCGTCGGCCATTGAATCTTTCTGTCCCATTAACATGCCTGGTTTAACCCCGCCGGCGCCGCTGATGATCCCGGCAACGCGCCGGTCGTAGGCTTTGTTGCTCACCATCAAATCTCCGGGATTGTCAGGGTCAATGTTCACCACCATGCCTGGAGATGGCAACAATTTTTCCTTTATCCCCCGAATTTCAAATCCCTCGGACAGGTCTGAACCGCCGGTGATTTCAAGAACTTTGCAAACAGCTCTGCCGTCGTCGCGCAGTTCTAAGACAATTTGTCCAGTGGTAGTACTTATAATCTTTACCTTTCCTTTAAATGCTCCGGCATAGCCTCCCGGACCACTTACGCCAAATACACCAACCTTGTCATAACCAAGAAAGCCTTCGCTTCCAGAACTCATATGTTTGCCATACACACCGAAGCCGGCACCAAGTATGCCGATGGTGTCAAAGTCAGTGTTTTCGACGATCACACCTGCCGCGCTCTTGCTTTTGTCATAAACACCAATACCCTCTGAGCCGGTAGCGTAGCCGTAAACGCCAATGCCCTTCTTCCCATAAGCTTTGAAATACCCTCCGTAGTTTTCAACATCCCCCGTGTTTGAAGAATAACCGTAAACAGCCCGGCCCTCTGAGCCCTTGGCCTCAAAGTACCCACCGTAGCCCGTAGAAAGGGAATTGTTTATCGCCGTGATCACCCCACCCGAGGATACACCCGTAAGATTGAAGGGAATCTGCACGCCCAGGGTTACGTCTCCCGAGGAGCCTCCTCCTGTAAGGCCGGTTCCTGCATTCACTCCTGTTATAAATGCTGACGCTTCCAGACCATCCAGCTTATCCGCGTCCAGCCCGGACCCCGAACCGTCCTCGATATCAATTGCTTTGACTGTACCGTCTGCGATTTTTGCTGTTGTTACGGCATTATCAGCCACTTTTTCCGTGGACACTGCACGATTGGCGATCATAACAGAAGTTACTGCACCGCCTGCAACGCTATCCGCACGGGCTGCTTTTATGGCAAAAACCGTGGAATCGAAGGGCATCAGGGGGCTCAACCGTTGCCAACCCGCAGTGGGGTGCTGAATATCCACCTGAAGAAAGAGATCATCGTAATTATACAGGTTTGCCGGCAATGCTGACGCAAAACCTATCTCCACGCTGTATATACCATCGGTAACCGCCACATTTTGCGTTTCATGCCAAAGGCCGCTTTCCGGGTCCACGCCAATGTTGTTGTCCCAAATGGAAAAGGTCATGGTGCGAGAACCGGCCACCGGTGCACCGTCTTCGATTAATTTCCCCTGATAATTGATCAGCTGGGGCACATCTGCATAACTTGATACAGAAACAATAGATGATAACAATAACAGACCAATACAGCATGTTATCATGATTTTTGGCTTCATCTTTACCCCTCCTTTTTTTATTTAGTTCCCGAACGAAAACTAGGATTTTTCGTTAAGATCAAGCCTCCGGCCCGTAGGGCCTACGCCCCGGAGGGAAAGACGATAATTTTAACCACAGACATACATTGAGTATTTCGAGGATTAAAATTTGAGACTGATGCAGATATTGGCGAAAAAGACAGTTTTCGTTCAGGAACTATTTATATTATTCGTATGATATGGACCGATTCTTCTTTACAAGCCTCTTAAACTTAAAATCCGGCACTTTCTGTCAAAATGAACCGCCACCCCCGTGGGTGTGGATCGCACGATGTTTCCTTGGCATTCCATCAGGCTCTCGGCACCGGTCAGTTCCTTAATCTTCTTACTTGGGATCGTCAGGTCTATTTTGAACCTGGTCCCTTGGGAAAACGGCTGTGGCGTGTATATAAATACATCGGAAGCAGATATATTCCGGGTCTTAAGCTCAAACACCTGTTTTCTGTCTAAACTAATTGTTTCCACCCTGGAGGGAAGTGTAAGGGGGAATCTTTGGTATCGCCGTTGCTCTTCCATCAGTAACACCTTTTACATTCTGCCACTAAGGCACCAAGACACGAAGGGAGAATAATAAATATATCCTTTGTGACTTAGTGCCTTTGTGGCAAATATTATTTGTTCCGGGTTCGGTTCAGATATCTGTGAGTGTTAATCATTAAATATTTTATTGTGTCAAGGAATGCAATGGGAAGAAAGTAACTAATTTGATAGGAAATTATTCTCAAAAATACATGGGAAAAGTATGAGAAGAAAGTAATAAAAATTTTATAGAACGTAATACTTTTACTTTCGCGGGGAGTTTCGGGGCGCTCTGGGCAAGCAGGGTTTAGAGGTTTCGGTAGACAGGATCAAGTTTTATACCGGTTAATTATTGCCGACTTAAATTCTTCAGTGTCTTCTATATCATCTTGTAAATATTTATAAACGTGAATATTATCTATTTCCCCGTATAGATGAACCAGCCGGTTCCTAAACTTTGCCATCCGGCGTAATCGATCTCCAAGTTCAGAAGAAATAATCCCCTGTTCTTGAATAACAAGAAACGAATCAGCATAATCCCTTGGTGCTCGAAACTTTTCAGAAGCGATGATATGATTCGCTACATCCAGGCAGCACTCAATACTTACTTGAAGATAATATTTTGCACTTCCTATCAATATTTTATCTTTCAAAAAATTTTCTTTAGGTGTCCTGGAAATTATATGTAAAAGTCCCAGATATTCATCTAACTGTTGAAACTTATATATAACTTTTTCAAAAGAAACCATATTGTTCACCAGAGGATTTTCCTCAACAAACAGCACTATCTGTGTATGTATTTTGATATCTTCTAATAACTGGCAAAAAGTCAAAATATGCTTTTCGAACGTAAACCTCAAAATCGACCCGAATATTTTCGTTTATTGAGTAGATTAGACTGCCTTCCGTAATAATATTTCCTATGACCACAAGGGGCAGGTTGTTGATAATCCTTACCTCTGTTCTTACGTCACTTTCAATTTTTGCGTCAATTTCCAAAGATAGAGATAATTCGAGTTCTAAATATTTTAGATCCGGCACGTCATCAATATATACACCGATATCGAGATCGCTGAAGGGATGCACATTTCCAGTGGCATAACTGCCATAAAGGTAAGCAAATAATACAGGACGGTTGCTAAAAATATACGGAGCGATTGAAAATAAAGAATCTTTAATTTCTTTTATATCATTATTAATCATTATTATAATCCAAAATTTATCTGAGTTTATCCATTCTTAGGGATTGGGAAGTTTTTCCTCAAATTTTAGTAATAAACGTATAATATTTTTTAATAAAATGCAAATGATAAGCTGTCTTGTTAGCAACTCTCATTATGGCGCCAAGTTCATTTCCAGATACTGTGTGAGTGGCATCTTGCCACGATTTTTCGCGGCCGGAAAGCCGCTCTCACAGGGATATCTTTTCAAAATGAGAATTGCTGTTGTCTTGTGTTATCTCTAAAAGCAAAAATTCAGGAATTTTAAGGATCGAAGAATCTGAAAAATCGAGCGTGTTGAAGGGTAACTTGTTGAATTGATTCCTGGGACTTAAGAGCGATGAAAAGCGGCCGCATTGTATAAAATCGCCTTGTGATTTTACAATGTCACTACAAATTGCTGACGGCCCAGAGGGCTGCCTGGACTCGATTGGGAACGTTGATCTTTTTGAAGATGCTATACAGATGGTTTTTCACCGTATGAGGACTGATGCAAAGTTTGTCAGCAATTTCATCATTGGTAGCCCCCACGGCAACCAGCGCAAGTACTTCGATTTGTCTTTGGCTGAGGTTTTCCACGGGGCTTTTTGCAGATTTGTCCTTGCCAGTATCTTCAAAAATGCATTTGGTCATTATATCTCTGGAAAGCCACAATTTTCCATCAATGACGGTTTTTACTCCTTTAAGAAAAACGTCCAATGGGTCATGCTCATAAAAAAACCATGTATTCCCTCTGATAAAAATTTCTTTTCAAACTCCAGGTCGGTGGTCACATTAAAGAGGACAATATGGTTTTCTGGTTGTTTATGCATGTTATACATCCTTAAATCAGCCATAAGATTTTTCATATCTTTTTTCTGGCAGTCCCAGAGCACGAGCTTGGACCGGCCATTGTTTTTTGGATTGTCTGTTGTAAAAGAATTTATGGGGTCAAATCTACTATTGACCCATGGAAGATAAAGTGCTATATGTTTATAACATGTCACGTCCACTTAGAATAAAATACCCTAATTTATTGAGAACTTACAATCCTCAGTATTAATAAGGGTCAATAGTAGACTTGACCCAATATCTCTTGATGCGCAAAAGCCGTTTAATTTCACCTGCTTGTCGCAACGCATGTTCCTGTTTGCGTGTATTGACAAGGCGCATTAAAAACTTGGAAGCCTCTAAAGGCCGCTCTTTTTTACTTTCAAGGTGGAGCCGGTACCAATAGGGCAGATCGTTTTGGTAGATGGAAATCAGGTCCGAACAGTGACGGCGCACGGATGCTCCTTGATCTTGTATCTGAGAGTTTTCATTATTCTGCGGTCCGTCGGCCTGCAATAAATTCAGGAAGGCCCCGATATCGGATGCGAGCCGGCCCTTAATATTTAAATATCTGCCGATCGGTAATACCCAAAAGCGAATGATAATATAGCCTAAAAGGCCAGAGATAAAGCTGATTAATGCCGCAACATAGATCGGTTCCATTAAAATCTCCCGGTGGTTACCTCTTAAAATATGTCAGAATTCCATCAGCCATGCTAATGGGTCTAACTGACGAAAAAAAGTATTTAACAGGCATCCCGAAAATCATAGCATTCAAGACTTGCATTCATATTTCAATATGTCCAATTAGTCAACAACGCCACGAGGGTTCCTAACCAAATAGACCTCTTCGAGTTTCTCATTCCTTGACATTTTTTAGTGGATTGTGACAGAATTTGATCCGGCGATTAACGCTTTTCAAAGGTTATTTTAGCACGGGGATATCTGTTTGCTCCGAATCATCTCATTAAGGAGCACATCCCCGAACTGACCGGAAAGAGTGAAGCCAACATTGTGCTGATACCCCATAGCCAGTATGGTGTTGTCATTTTAATAAGCGGGATTAAAATAAATTCGTTGCAAAAGGCTGGATAGGTTCATACCCATGATTATTGACGCCCATGTACATTGCGGAATTCAGGACCAGTTTCCGCCGCAATCCTATGATGACTATTTTTCAATTATCAGCGGCAGCGGAATCAAGGAGGCGGTGATGTTTCCTCCGGTTATGGAAATATATGACCGGTATGATCCAAATTTTACCGACTCCACCCAGTGGAAAAACAGGCGAAAAGCCGCCAATGAATACCTTCTGCATATCAGGACAACCGATTTTAGGGTTATTCCTTATTTTTTCATCTGGAATGATTTCGCTGTTGATCAGCTCACCTCACAACACAAAGGGATAAAATGGCACCGTCATTCAGATGAGCCGATGTATTATTATGACAGTCCGCGATGCCGAAAGGCCGTTGATGAGATCATAAGCAGGAATATGCCGGTGGTGTTGGAGGAAGAATTGGACAACACCATTCGGTTTATAGAACAGATCGCCAAAGATGTTACGGTAATTATTCCTCACATGGGCATGTTAAACGGGGGATACGGAGCCATCTTTATTTTAATCTCATTATTAGAAAAAGGCATGCAATCGGGTTGTGAGTTTTTAATGAATTATTTATCTTCAATAACTATGTAATCTTTCAATTTTTCCATCAGAGAAACAGGTAATTCTTCTTTATAAAGAAATATATTAACTGTCTATATTAATTGATTATTATGATAAATTTATCGAATGAGTTTTTTACTCACAATACACAATTTGCCAAGGATTTATTCCATCTAATGCTAAATGTGAGAACAAAATCAATGTTAAAACACGATGCTCAAACTATCTGAATCAAAATCTTCTGTATACCAGTCATTTTGGACGTAGCGAAGTGTAGACCTGGAATCCGGTTCCTTCTGCAGCGTTATGGATTCCGGCTGTCGTCGGAATGAAGGAAAAACTTGATTATCGAGTAAAAAAAATCATCAACAAAATCACATTCTACAACCCAATCCATAATCATTTACTTCATTGACCATCGGGCGAGGTATTCAACCATGAATCACCGCCATCAAGCGACAAGGGGTATAGTGCATCCAGTTGCTGGCTGATATTTTCCGGAACGGCGCCGGCCTCGGCCTGAATGCGGTAAACCTGTCCGTCAAACGTGTATGTGACGTGACCATCTTCCTCCACCGGCGTTGTGGTCGGTTGTAAAACCAGACATCCTTGGGCAATGCCGAAAGTGCCGTCACCCAATCGAACTGGCCCCGTCACATCAGCGTTGTCTGCACCGGCATAAGCCGAATCGGTTATCTGAACCTGCAATGATTTGGCCACCGTGGTTGAAAAACCATCATAATCGCCGGCCATGATCTTGATTGTTGCACCGCTTTGTGCGGCTGCGATGCCGTCTTGTATATTATCATAACAATTTTCATGACCATTGCAATTATCGTTGGCGTCGACATAGACGATCGGCACCTTCGCCCCAAGCCAGCCAGTTTTCACCACAGGAATGATGGATGAATATCAACTTGACCGGTGAAGCTGGCGGGGTGACATCCAGTGCCAACGCCATGGAAAACAGGTTTGAATAAAAAAATGCAATCAAAAACAGCAAGCATATATTTTTCATCGTTTGACGCTTTAAGCCTTTCATCATCAATCCCCCTGAAATCCGATTCAAACAGTTACAATCAATTCCAAATATCCACGCCGGTTAGCGCAGTACAAGTTCCTGCGCATTGATTCCGCCATTCCTGACGGTCAAGCAGCCCTGCAGGATCGTATGGCTGCCGGGCATGTTGAAATCACAATCATAGCCCCTTTGAAAGATAATATGAAACGGGCTGACCTCAGATGTGCTATAGAGCACATCAACAAAAAAAATAACATAAAAAAGATTTGATGGGATAAATCTATAGTAAAGGAAGGGGGTTGTTGAGTACATGTATCTGGCCACCATCCAACCTGGTTACATTACCGGCAAGTAGGACAAGTTTACCGAGCTGGAGGGTCGAATTGTCACAACAGACCCCGGAGACGTGCTGTTCGGCGAGTATGATAAAAAATGGTGGAAAGAGATGAAGCCCGGAATGACCGAAAATCAGATTCGGGATTATACCAGCATTCTGAAGCATCATCTTTTGCCCTATTTTGCCCACAGGCCGTTTAGCGATTCACATCGGTATTGCTGAAAAAGTTTCTGAACACACTTAAATGCAAAAAAGTTGGTTTTAAAAAGATACTTCCTGCAAGGCGCATTCAGAATGTGATGATTCCCTTAAGGGTCATCACAAGAGACGCCTTTGTCGAGTATGGATGGAGCAACGTTGCAGATCCATTTTTTGGATTGAAACTGCCGAGGGTGTCAAAAACCAGGGTGTTCCCATTTTCTTTTAGGGAATGGAACATCCTCATGGAATTAATTCTGCGCTGGTACAGACCGTATTTCGAGTTGGCCGTTCAGACCTGGTTGAGACCGTCGGAGCAGGTTGCGCTGAAATGGCAAGCCGTTGACAAAAGGTTCATTCACATCGAGTTCAGCCGGGTACGCAACAAAGAGAAAACCGACTTGAAGACCGAATAAAGCCGTCGCAGCATCGCTATCCGGGCAGCCATGGCCAAAACTCTTGAGGCCCAAAAACAGCTAATAAAAGGTATCGAAAGCCCTTACGTGTTTATGAACACTGAGGGACGTCACATTCTTCAGGACAAACTCAGGGAGCACTGGCCACGGGTCATGCAAAAAAGCGGTCATGAAGTACCGGCGGATGTACGAGACGCGTCACACGTTTGTGTCCTGGGCTTTGGCTGCAAGGGAAACTCCTGAATGGGTGGCCCGCACGTTGGGCCATGTGGACACGTCCATGGTTTACAGGACCTACGGCCGTTATATTCCGAATCTTACCAGGAAAGACGGCAGTGATTTTGAGGGTCAATGGGTGGTGGAATTAATAACTTGTGCCTAAAATTAGGCACAATTTTAGGCCCAATCGCCCATTTTGGGCATGTGGGACGTAACTTCTCAATAAGTTCCGGGTTGCTAATTTTAGTTTGATTCTCAGTTGTTAAATGGTTA
>CAZKDT010000055.1:0-11121 GCA_964551515.1 uncultured Desulfobacteraceae bacterium
TTTTGTTGATGTACTTTATAGCACATCTGAGGTCAGCCCGTTTCATATTATCTTTTCCCGCACTCAACAAGCGAGTTCTTATCATTTCATTTTACAAGCGAATTTATTAAGCAATTGGAATCAAACGATAAATATCCTCTTGCTTTATGATCTTAAAGCCGTATATTTTAATGGTTTCCGTAATTGGTCTGCCGAAAATAAAGTCGGTCATATCAGGATCAAGGCCTCCCTTTTGCACAACCAATTCCCTGATTTGAGCATCGAATTTAATGATTTCGAAAATACCGTTAAGTACATCATCCTTTTTGGCTTTGTTCAGACCATCTATAAAATGTTTGAGCATTTCATACGAGCATCGGTTCTGGTGGTCCTCAATCAGGTCCCACAGCCCTTCGATTGTTGAAATAAGATCTTTTCGCGTCAACCTGTTTTTAGAATAAATCTTTTCAATCTCCCGCGTATCCCAGCATTTAAGCGCCCGGCATTCAAGAGGTCTGTTGTCATAAATCGTGCATTCATTTTCTTTTTCATTAAAAAACATACAGGTCATCGAATCTTTTTGACCCTTTATTTTAAGAATATCCGAAGTTGCCGGCAAAGTGGATTCCTTGACATTGTCATAGCAAAGTTCACCCTGTCTTATGGTATAAAGATATTTTGATAAAATTATCCCTTTTTCAATCAACATCTTATCCTCAAGGTGAAAACACGGGCCACCTTTTTTGCAGCAGGTGCCGCAGCGAGTACATTCTGTAATTACTTTACTCATAAAAGATTCTCAAAAAAGTCGTTTCCCTTGTCGTCTACAATGATAAATGCGGGGAAATTCTTGACGGTGATCAAAAAGATCGCTTCCATTCCGAGTTCGGAATACTCTAAGGTTTCAATGTTTGTAATACATTCTTTACCGAGCCGGGCTGCTGGGCCGCCGATGGAGCCCAAATAAAATCCCCCGAATTTTTTACATGACTGAGTCACTTCTTTTGAACGATTCCCTTTTGCCAGCATGACCATGGAAGCGCCGTGTTCTTGGAAAATGGGCACATACGGGTCCATTCGTCCGGCGGTTGTCGGGCCGAAAGATCCTGAAGCATATCCTTCAGGGGTTTTGGCCGGACCGGCATAATATATGATGTGGTCCTTGAAATAGCGCGGCAGGCTCTGGCCGCTGTCAAAGCGCTCTTTAAGTTTGGCGTGGGCGATATCTCTTCCCACCACGATTTTTCCGTTCAACAGAAGCCGTGTCGCAACCGGATATTTGCTCAGTTCTGCACGAATTTCATCCATGGGACGATTCAAATCCATAGTGACGGCCGCCGTATCCTGATCGCCGGACTCGGGAAGGTACTTGGCCGGATGGGTCTCAAGACGTTCTAAGAAAATTCCTTGCCGTGTAATTTTAGCCTTTATATTGCGGTCTGCGCTGCAACTCACACCCAAGCCCATGGGGCAGGACGCACCGTGCCTCGGAAGGCGAATAATACGGGTGTCCAGACAAAAATATTTTCCGCCGAACTGGGCGCCGATGCCCGTTTTTTGTGATATCTTGAGCAGTTCTGCCTCAAGTTCTATATCCCTGAATGCATGTCCGGACGGGTTCCCGGTTGTAGGAAGCGTGTCCAAGTATCCTGCTGAGGCTAATTTGACTGTTTTCAGGTTGAGTTCAGCAGAAGTTCCGCCAATAACAAAAGCCAGATGATAAGGGGGGCATGCAGCGGTTCCGAGGGTCTTCATCTTGTCTTTCATAAAAGATACCAGTTTTTCAGGCGTTAACGTGGCTTTGGTTTCCTGATAAAGATACGTTTTATTTGCAGATCCGCCGCCTTTTGCGATGAAGAGAAACTCATATCGATCTCCTTGTGTGGCATAAAGCTCGATCTGAGCAGGAAGATTGCAGCCGGTATTGACTTCATCGAACATACTTAAAGGGGCATTCTGGGAGTATCGCAGGTTATTGTTTGTATAGGCATTGAAAATACCTTTTGAAAGGGCTTCTTTATCACAAAAACCGGTCCAGACCTGCTGACCCTTTTTACCCATTACAATGGCGGTTCCGGTGTCCTGACACATGGGGAACACCCCTTGTGCGGAGATAACCGCGTTTTTAAGCATTTCAAGGGCAACGTACCGGTCGTTGTCGGAACTTTCGGGATCATCAAGAATCTTTGCCAGCAGCGCCAGGTGAGAGGACCTCAACAAGTGTGATACGTCCTTGAACGCCTGTTCGGCCAGAAGGGTAAGACCCTGGGGTGCAATCTTTAGAATTTCATTACCTTCAAAAGACTGTAAAGAAACATGCTCATTCGTTATTCTACGATATTCGGTTGTGTCTTCCTTGAGAGGGAACATTTCCTGATATGTAAAATCAATCATTTGCCAATCTCCTTTTGTAACGGTTCAGACAGGTGATGGATGAGTCTGTTGATTAATGGTCTTTTCGCACAATCTCTGCGTTATGCTCAAAAAATAATCCTCGGAATATCAAATATATGCCTGTGGTTATTTTTTTCGCATGCCTTGATCTTGAACGAAAATCCTCATTAATCAACAGACTCATGGATTACATGTATTTAGAGTCATGCATTATAGCTGTCAAGGAGTTTAAACCGCATTTCTTATGAACAAGGAAGATAAACAGAAGTAGATATTGCGCTAAATTTACAAAAAAAAGGAAGGCCTCGTCAATTGATTGGGAAACTTCCTTTTTTTTAAAAAAAATTAACGGCAGTTAACGCAGGTTTCAAAATGTTCTAACGGCAAATTGGTTATTTTACTAAAATACTCGAGTTGTTTTTTAGGGGCAAAATATTGGCCGCACTTCCGACATTTTTGCATGGGATAATCATACTTCATAATTGTTCTGATACCGTTTTTTTCTTTCATGGGGATCACCTGAACGGGGCAAACATAAACACATGAGCCACAGGCTATGCAATCCGGAGGAGCCTCCATAAAGGGCGTGGCGATTTTTCTCGTGATTCCGCGTCCGGAAAACCCGATCGCCGAAACACCCACAACTTCACGGCAGGTTCTCACGCACTGGCCACACAGGATACAGCCTTTTTGCTCAACCGGAAAACGGGTTTCCTTAACACCCAATTCATCAGCTATTTTCAGAAGCGCCGGATGTTTATTGTTGCGAGCGAGCAACAGTTCGATTACGAGTCTTCTCACATCAAGAACCTGTTCAGTATTTGTTTTCACCTCCAGGCCGTCAGCCACCTCAAAAATGCAGGACGCGACCAGACGGGCGCGTTCGCCTTGGGTAATTTCCACCATACAGAGACGGCAAGCTCCGTAGGGAGCAAGTTCTTCGTTGCTACACAGATGGGGGATGTAAATGTTTGCATCTGTTGCCGCTTCCAGAATAGTAGTTCCAGCAGGAGCATGGATTTTCAAGCCATCAATTGTTACTGTGACCATTTCCGCCATGATTATTCCTTTTTAAAAACTGATAGTTGATTGCTCATAGACTTTTGAGCTATGAACGTTGTTATGAAACCTTGACCGCATCAAATTTGCAAGACTCAAAACAGGCCCCGCATTTGATGCACTTGTCCTGATCGATGGTATGCACTTCTTTTTTCTCGCCCGTAGCCGCTTCAACCGGACAGATTTTGGCGCAGACCGTACAACCGGTGCATAATTCAGGGTCAATGGTATAGGTGATCAGGGCCTTGCAGACTCCTGCGGGACATCTTTTCTCCTTAATATGAGATTCATACTCATCCCGAAAATATCGTAAGGTAGTTAGCACCGGATTGGGAGCGGTTTTACCCAAACCACAAAGGGAGCCGTCAATAATAGCCTTTCCCATCCACTCGATGGTTTCTATATCTTCTTCTTTTCCCTTGCCCTGGGTAATTCTTTCCAGAATCAACCGCATCTGGTAGATGCCTTCCCGACAAGGCGTGCACTTTCCGCAGGACTCTTCTTCCAGAAACTTGAGAAAGTACAGGGCCACGTCAACCATGCAGGTACGGTCATCCATAACAATCATACCACCGGATCCCATCATGGAGCCAACTTTGCTCAGGGCATCGAAGTCAACCGGCAAATCAAGATGACTTTCAGGAATACATCCTCCGGAAGGACCGCCAACCTGAACAGCTTTAAATTTTCTTCCTTTGGGGATTCCCCCTCCAATATCATAGACGATTTCTCGAAGCGTAATGCCCATGGGAACTTCCACCAGGCCGGTGTTGTTGATTTTGCCGACCAGGGCAAAAATCTTGGTGCCTTTACTGTTTTCGGTGCCGATGGATCGGTACCACTCGGCGCCTTTATTAATAATAAGAGGAACATTTGCCCATGTTTCTACGTTATTGATGTTCGTGGGTTTATTATGCAGGCCCCGTTCAGAGGGAAACACATATTTGGCACGGGGTTCGCCACTGCGACCTTCGATGGAGCTGATCAGCGCGGTTTCTTCCCCGCAAACAAACGCACCGCCACCCCGAACAATGACAACATCGAAATTAAAGCCGGAACCCAGAATATCTTTCCCCAGTATCCCGAGTTCACGAGCTTTTCCCACGGCAATGGTTATGTTTTTCACCGCCAGTGGGTATTCATTTCGAACATAGATGTAGCCCGTATCTGATCCGATGGCATAGGCTCCGATGAGCATTCCTTCTAAAATTGAATACGGATTTCCTTCTAAAAGACTTCGATCCATATAAGCGCCGGGATCCCCTTCGTCCGCGTTACAAATGATATATTTGGGAAGACCCGGGGCCTTTCGAGTGGCTTCCCACTTGAGGCCCATACTGAACCCGCCTCCCCCGCGGCCCCGCAACCCAGCGGTTTTAATCTCTTCAATTACCGCTTCCGGCTCCATGCCGTTTAAGACCTTTATCAAAGCGCTGTAGCCGCCAATGGATAGATAGTCTTCCAGACTGTTCGGGTCAATATTGCCGTTCATTCCGAAGACCAGTCGCATTTGTCTCTTGTAAAAAGGAATTTCATTTTCGTGAAGAATCTTTTCCTGGGTAACCGGATCGATATAGAGAAGTCGATCGATAATTTGTTCATTCAGTACGGTCTCTCTGATAATTTCCTCGGCATCATCCAACCCAACCCGCTGGTAGAAAATGTTCTGAGGATTGATGACTACCAGGGGACCTCGTTCGCAAAATCCATGGCAGCCACTCGCTCTAATTTCTACTTTTCCCTTAAGGTTCTGCTTCTCGATTTCAGCTTTAAAATTATCAACAAGCTTCTGACTGCCGTGGGTCAAGCAGCCGGTTCCTGCACAGATGGTAATACAAGGTTTTTCAGAATCGCGGCTGTTTTTAATTTCTTCCTGCAAGCTTTTTAACTCTTGGGCTGTTTTAACTTTCTTCATCAATCTTTACCTTTTTGCCTAGTTTTTTCAGGATTCTATTGGTCTTAGAAATGCTTAGATTACCATGATATTCCCCATCGACCACCAGGATAGGACCCAAAGCGCAGGCCCCTAAACAATTGACTGTCTCAAAGGTAAATTCCAGATCAGGAGTGGTTTCACCCGCCTGTATCTGCAGTATACGTTCGATATTATCCTTTATCAGCGGCGCCCCACGTACATGACAGGCAGTACCCGTACATAATTTCATTTCATGTCGACCCCGGGGTTCGAGACTGAAGGCCTTGTAAAAGGTGCCCAGCTCGTAAAGCTGGCTTATGGGAACTTCAAGAAAGGCACTGACAAGGTTGAGTGCTTCCCGGTTGAGATAATTATACTCTCTTTGCACATCCTGGAGGATGGGAACCAGGAATCCTTTATCGCTGTGGTATTTATCAATGATTTTTTTTACCCTTGTTTTCATTGGTGTTCCTTTAAAGAGTAGCTTTTGCTTTCAGTTGATTATACTCGCGGGTTACCCTTTCCTGAATTTGGTCGACCAGCTCCGGAGTCAGATGACGGAATCTTCCCTGTGGCTTCAGATAGTCCAAAACCGGTTTGAGTTCGGGAACATCCACGGTTATGCGGTATTTTCCGTTTTCCACTTCATACAGGGGAAACACCCCGGTTTCAACGGCCAGTCTGCCGATCCAGATGGCCTTATTCGGCGGCACCCGCCATCCGGTGGGGCAAACAGAGAGGATATGAATATAGGCCGGGCCGTGAATACGGGCTGCTTTTTTCACTTTTTCAATGAGATCAAAAGGGTAACTGGAACAGGCGGTGGCCACATAGGGGATGTTGTGGGCAACAGCAATTTCACCCATGTTTTTTTTCCAGGTGACTTGACCGGGTTTAAGTTTTCCGGCCGGTGAGGTCGTTGTGGCGGCCCCAAAAGGTGTGGACGAGGATCGCTGTATACCCGTATTCATATATGCTTCATTATCATAACAGACATAAAGAAAGTTGTGTCCTCTTTCAAAAGCGCCGGATAAGGACTGAAGTCCAATATCAGTGGTCGCTCCGTCACCGCCCATACCGAGAAAAACCGTTCCTTTATCAGGAAGTTTGCCTTTCCGGATCAGAGCCTTGGTTCCCCCCTCAACGCCGCTGGCTACGGCAGAGGTATTCTCAAAGGCCACATGAATCCAGGGCACTCGCCAGTTGGTGAAGGGCAGGGGGGAAGAAACTATTTCCATACAACCCGTTGCGCTGGAAACAATTACATTTTGTCCAAGCGCTTTGGCCACCAGCCTTACGGCTAATGCTTCGGCACACCCCTGACAAGCCCGATGACCCGGAGAAAAATATTCTTTTTTGGTTATCAGGCGACTTGCGTAAACGTTAAATCTTTCCATTATTCTCTGACTCCGTAAATGATGTAATCTTCCTGTCTTACCTTGCCTTTGACCATTTGTTCGGTTTTTTCAAACATGGCCATATAGTCTTCTACGGTTACATCTCGTCCCGCTAGTCCACAAAGGAAATTGGTGATGGTCGGCATATTTTCTTCCAGGTAAAGGAAAGAACGAATTTCGCTTGCCACTGGGCCGCCGACCCCGCCGTAGGTAATCGCCCGATCGATGACAATCATTTGTTTGACACCCCGGACAGCCTCGCGAAATTCTTCGAAGGGAAAGGGACGCCAAAGCCTTAGCTTAACCTGACCCACGGGTTTGCCCTGGGCCCGAAGCTGGTCTACGGCAAGGGAGACGGTCTCCCCAACACTTCCCATGCTCAGGAAAACGGTCTCAGCTCCCTCAACGTGATAGGTTTCAACAGGTTTATAGTACCGGCCCACCAGGTCACCCATATCTTTCCAGGCTTCCAGAATTACAGCCTTGGAATTTAGCAGCGCCTGGTCTTGAGCCATTTTTGCCTCAGTAAAAATCCCCGGCAGGCCAAATGCTCCCATGGTCACGGGATTATCGGGATGAAGCCGATTAACCGGCTCAAAATCCGGGAGGTACTGTTTTACCGTTTCTTGATCCCAGAATTCTATGGGTTCTATGACATGGGTAAGAACAAAACCGTCCATATTCATCATAATGGGTAGTGATACCGCAGGGTCTTCCGCTACCCGAAAGGAAAACATCACATGGTCAAAGGCCTCCTGACCGTTTTCAGTAAAGAACTGAATCCAGCCGCAGTCCCGAACTGACATAACATCCGTATGATCATTCCAGATGCTTAACGGGCCGGACAAGGAACGATTTGCAAGAATCATAACAATGGGAAGCCTCATGGCAGGGGCTATAAAAACAATTTCGTTCATTAATGCCAGTCCTTGGGAACTGGTACAGGTAAAGGTTCTTGCCCCAACCGCTGATGATCCGCAACACACGCTCATGGCAGAATGTTCAGACTCCACCGGAATGAATTCGGCATCCAGCTCTCCATCGGCCACCAGTTCTGATAAATGTTCCACGATATGTGTCTGAGGGGTAATGGGATAGGCGGCAACAACGTCCACATTTGCCATTTTAACCGCCTCGGCCGCTGCTAATGAAACTTCTATTCCGACTCTTTCGCCCATTATTCTTCCTCCTCAACCATGGTTATACACCCGGTAATGCATTCTTGAGCACATATTCCGCATCCTTTACAATAATAGAGGTCTGCTTCAAAATATCCGTCCTCGGTTTTTTTGATAGCCATATCCGGACAAAAGATATAGCAAACACCGCATTGAATGCATTTTTCTGTATCCCAAACCGGCCGAACCGATCGCCAGTCGCCGGTTCTGTATTGACTGGCATTGCCGGGTTCACTTACCACGCATCCGACCTCCAGGTCTTTCCAGCTAAGCTCTAGTTCTGATTTAGCCAATGAAAGTCTCCTTATTTATTTTGTTATTTGGGTTTCTTCGTATGCTCTTGTAAATACTTTGATATTTTTTTCCGCAATTCGCCCGAACCTTTTCTTAAGGGGTCCGACAAGAGAATTGAAGGGGACAATATTACGAGCCTTAAGAATAGAACCGAGCATAGCGGTATTGGTTATGGGAAGTCCTATTTCTTCCCTGGCTATTTTAGTGGCATTTACAGTGGCTATGGTATGTTTAATTCCAAGTTCTTTTCTCAGTTCCTCTCCCGAGTATTTGGTATTGGCACACAGAATTCCGTCGTCCTTGAGTCCGGATGTCACATCAACAAGGCGGAGGATTCCCGGATCCAGAACCACAACCACGTCCGGCGTGTAAATAGCAGATCGAATACGAATTTTTTTATCATCTATTCGGCAGAAGGCTATTACCGGCGCACCTCGCCTTTCCGGGCCAAAAGTGGGAAAGGCCTGGGCATACTTTCCTTCATTGATGGCAGCCAGAGCCAAAAGTTCGGCTGATGTAACACCCCCCTGACCGCCCCGACCGTGTAAGCGAACTTCGATCATAGTTTACTCCTAAGCATAAACAATTTAAGGTTTTGCCAACATTTATTTTTTTCTATATGAAATGTCAAGGTATTTATCAACAGATATTTATTCTCTGAACGGCGAATTATCCTTCATTATCCAGCATACAGAGACCGGTATTCAGTATCTGTCCCAATTGCAATATAAATTTTACGGTCTCGTAAAAAGTCCAACTTCTGCGTTGTGCTGCATTTCGCAATCATTCAACGTACGATAACTACGCTCCTACGGGACCAGCGGATAGCCGATGACTACAAAATTTGTGCGCCTTGAATTTGAAATTTTTACGAAACCGTCTAAATCGGACTTTTTACGAGTTCATCAAATTTAGACCGTGCAATTCCGTCAAAATTTTGTCGATTTTGCTTTAATAGGCGCCTAATACGGGTGTAAATCAGAATCGTTGGTAAACGCTGATCCTTTTCTATTGACAAACCGTGGCTCCGAAGCCTTTTTTTAAAATGTCAGGTGTCAGGTGTCAGGATTAAGGGGAAAACAAGGTGACCAATAGCAATTATATGGATGTGGAGGATCTTGAGCTCTATAAAAAACTGAATATGCTTCCTGACACCTGAAACCAAATAGCCATGGTAATCTTAGAAAACAACAGTCTTGATTTACACCCGCCTAATACCGTCGGATCGGATTGTCAGGAGGGTAAAGCCGATTATTTTGTAAAATGGAATTATAAAAATGGTTGCCTATCAATAAGAAAAATGCTTTAATATTTATATTCTAAGGTTACAGTATGTTATCAAGTAGTCGAGTAACATCTCAGTAAATTATGGATTCGGTTCAATATCACCATTTAATTCACCAGAACTTATTGAGATGTTATGTAGTCGATTGCGCTTGTTACGTCCGTATGAGTCAGGAATGCCATATACCAAGGCATTTCACAACCCTTTGATTTTATGCATTCAGGCCTGAACAGTCCCATGACAAAAAACAAAGAGAAAATTCCACCGGTGGTCAAACTTAATTATTCCAAGGGCGATTTGATCATTAAAGCGGGAGACTATGGGAAGTCAATATATGAGATTATTAGCGGTAAAGTCGGAATATTTGTTGAATCCGGCGGTGCGGAAACTCGGGTTGCTATTCTTGGTCCCGGCATGATTGTCGGTGAAATGGCCTTTATTTCCGGTAATACCGGCACACGTTCCGCATCGGCCAGGGCCCTTGAAGACTGTTGGCTGGAAGTGTGGCATCCTGCTATACTTTTGAATGATTATAAAAAGATGCCTGATGTCCTTAGGCTAATCGCGGGCCAAGCTTTGAAAATAATTGTGCGGATGAACAAAATGGTTGTTGAGTTAAGTTTAAAACAGGGAAAACACAAAGACAGGCAAACTCAGAAGCTGTCCGACCAGTGGGCGGACAAGCGTAAGTTGTACCGGAAAATGGTCAGCCTGAAATGTGTTTTTCGACCGGCAAACAGTCCCGAGGAGCTTAAAATTCGTGGTATAATCAGGGATGTCAGCATGGGAGGTTTACGGATAACCGTGGATAGATTAGGCTTTCGCAATTATATCCCTATTCCCGGGGATGAACTTTTCGTAAGCACATATTTTGAGTCAAACCAGAAAGTGAATATGACTGGTAAAGTTGTTTGGCTAAAAAAAGGGGGAACAGACGGTACTATTTCCCTGGGAATGGCTTTTACCCAGATGGACCCGGATGATCGAAAAAGCTTGGGTTTCTTTTTAATGACGTAACGGAGGCTTCTGCATGACTGTAAATTCACAGGTGTTGATGTATATTGTAAGCGAGGAAAGATTCTCGGACAAAGCCGTTATTATTAAAGAAGGGAGCATTGGTGACTGGGTTTACGTTATTTTAGAAGGCCGAGTCAAAATAAAAAAGCAGACTTCCGGAGGCTTGCTGACCGTTGATACGTTGTCCGAAGGAGATTTTGTCGGAGAAATGGCAATGTTAAAACAGGGGAATAGTACACGAACTGTTTCGGCCGTCGCGGATGGACCGGTTGTGTTAGGCTTACTTGACTCCGTGCGCTTGGCTCAGGAATGGGAAGCCCAGCCGACGAGAATAAAAAAAGTCATATCGAATCTGATACAAAACCTAGAGGAAGTAACCAAAAAGGCGGCAGATATGATTATAGCGTCAAAATAGCTTGACTCTTTACTCGTGGATCAGCGCTCCATTCACTGTTTGCTGATTTTCCATAATCAATTTTTAACTCATACCTGAATTTTGAACGAGTCGGAGGATTTCATATGCAAGGCATTTAAGGGCGAAGTCATAGTAAACTATTACCAACCCTTAATAACACAGCATATGGAAGCCTCCGGCTCGCCCTT
>CAZKDT010000056.1:0-11010 GCA_964551515.1 uncultured Desulfobacteraceae bacterium
AAAAAGATACACATATTGAATTCGTCCCACAGGCATACGGAAATTTTCAGATTCAAGAGTAAATTCCACCAATGAACCTGCAGCAATAATGTGTAATAATTGCATCTCTTCATAAAAATAACGCATGGCCATAATTGCTGAAGCACAGTCCTGCACTTCATCAAAAAATATAAGTGTTTTTCCCGGCTCAATTCTTTTCCCGGTAAACAAGGTAATTTTCTCAAGTATATTAAAAGGTTCTAATGAACTAAAAATTTCCTTATATTCAGGATTTTTTTCAAAATTAAGAGTAATCAATGAATCAAATTCACGCCTTCCAAACTCATTCACCAAAAAAGTTTTACCTACTTGCCTTGCACCACGTACAAGTAATGGACGACGATTTCTATCTTTCTTCCATTGATATAATATTTCATATAAATCTCTTTTCATGAATGAAAACCCTTGAGCCAATTTTAAAGCATGTTATTTTGGGACATTTTCCAATGTGTATATGTCATATTTTCGGATATTTTCCAATATAAATACGCTAAACGCTGTCCCTCTGAATAAATAAAAATCGTAAGCGTTCACTGGTTCAAAAGTTTCGCATCCTAGTAACATCTCAATAAATTATGGATTTTACTCAAATCATTTAAGTGATACTGATCAATATTTCCTACCAGCAACAGGTCAATAATGCCGGTATCTTTTCCTTCCTCGTAGTTGTAGATAACGTAGGCGCTTTCGAGTTTGCCGAGTCGAGTGACAATACCCTCGATCACTTGATCGATACCCATAACCTTACCGACCATGGATTTAATTCCGGTAACAACGGATGTTTCTGGTTGGCCTTATAAAACACCTGTTTTCCGCTTTTTTGGGAAGTGAGGAGCTTGGTTTTCGTGAGCTGATTGAGTTCGTCACGCACCGAATTGGTTCAAACATCAAATTCTTTGGCCAGTAGCGAGGTAAATCTTGGGCGCGGGGGCATTCTATTGTGGGTCATCCATTGGAATCTTTTCTTTGATTTTTGAAGATAGCGTGCTGAAATCAAGATTGGAATAACAATTATCATTTTTAAACTGCATTAGACCAGACTTAATTTTTTTCAGGCTAAAGGCCGAAAACAATTGTTCAAGGTATGTATCTGCCACTGAAAATTTTTTTGCTTTCAAACTATTCTCAATAAGGAAAAATATTACTGATATATTTTCAGGAACTTTTCTTGCTGTCTGCAAAAATCTTTGGTCAGCCATTCTAAATTTTTCCAAACCTCTCAAAGCAATAGCGGAATAATAAAGCCCATTTGTATTTTCGGCATGTGTTTGCAGACCCATATTTAAACATTGCAATGCATCCTTATATCTTCCAAGATTAATCAAGATTACCCCTTTCAGATTGCAGTAATCGAAATATTCAGGATTATCTCTCAGCAAGATGTTGATATTATTTAATGCTTCAGGGAATTTTTCTTCTTTTATCAAGGACAATATCAAATTGTACCGGGCTTTTTTACTTTCAGGATCTATTACTAACGCCTCTTTGCTAAATTCAATGGCTTTTTCATATTCTCCCTTTTTATGGTAAATATTGGCTATATTAATCAAAGATGGGACTTTGCTGTTTATGATAAATGGACTTTCAAGGTTGAGCGCTTTTTTATACAGCAAAAGCGCCTTTTTATACTCACCGTTTTTTTCATAATAATCCCAGGCCAGATTATGAGGTGGGCGGGCCAATCCGGGCGCTTTGGCCATGGCATCTTCCCAGAATACTTTCTCGTTGGCCCAAACCATATTTCTGTTATAAGTTCCGCTGCCAAGAACAGGAATCAAAGCAATGATAAAAAAACATAGTGAAATAAATATTACTTTTTGTTTTTTTCGATAATAGTTCAACAAGGTTATAAAACCGGCCGCAACCGGAACAAACAAAAACATGGAAGGGAAGTAATTTCTATGTTCATAAATCAGTTCAAGGGGAACAATGGTTGACTCAATTACGTGGTTCATGAAGAAAAAAATGACGGCAAACCCAATGAGAGGGAGTCTTCTTAAAAGAAAAAATCCACCGATTATCAGGGCGATAATGATTCCTATCGATGGTAATGTTGTCCAGGGTTCCAACAAGGATGTCGAAATTGGAATATCGTGTATAAACGCCAATCGGTCGGGTGTGGGATAAAAGATAAGCGACAGATAAAATAAAAGGATGCGGGGCTCGGTCATTATCCTCTCCACATAACTGAATGGCCGTGTTTTGTAACCACCCAAAAAAGAAACTGAATCCGGGAAAAACCCCATGAATATGCCTGCGGCAACAGCAATTATTGCAATTAGCGTTGCAGACCAACAGATCCGCTTCCATGTTTGAGGATTAGCGAGATCACGAAAAAAAACAACATCCATGACTATTAAAACAAACGGTAGCATGGTTGCATTTTCTTTTGAAGCCATGCCTGCTATGAAACTAAGAACACATAGAAAATACAAAATTAGTGATTTTCTTCTGCGCTGGCACATTCGGGCGTTTAAAAACAGATAAATGCACAACAGGCAAAAAAAGGCGGCCAAAGCTGTCATGCGCTGAACAATGTAGGTAACCGCTTGGGTTTGGATCGGATTAACCGCCCACAAAATGGCTGATAAAAAAGCGATCCAAAATTTGTCATTTGATGAGTGCTTTTCCCGGATACAGGGCGTTTTTAATAGAGCCAAAATTGTCAGGTATAAAAGATATGAGCATAAGATATGAATCAAGACATTTACGATATGGTATCCTGTTACCCTGTCTCTCCCCACATACCAGTTCATTCCAAATGTCAGGCAGGCAAGCGGCCGATACAACTTTTTATTATTATCGACTCTTGAATAAAATGTTTGAGCAACAGATTTAAGCGTAAGTTCTTTTATATGCAAAAGCGGATTATTAACGATATTGGAATGATCATCAAAATGCCAGGAAGCTGTGAATGAATTACTGTAGCAAAACAGCAGAATAAAAAAAAAACAACAAATCACAGAAGCACCGCTGAAGCTAACAATGCATTTACTTTTCAAACAGCCGCAAATTTTCTTTTTGCCGTTTTCAGCGCTCAAAAGCATACGCTGCGCCTTTTGTTTTCCTGCTTAAACAACATTTATTTTCAATTTATTGAACACAACAAATAAAAAACACCCGCATAATTTTTAAACCTAAATTTTGCAAGCTTCAGATCTGCCGGATATACCCCAATAACGGAATCTTGGTTTCGCTGTTTCGCTACGACAGGGAATCAATCATGCAGCCGTATTGCAATACTGCAATCGGTTGATAACGAAGTAGATCAGGTCGAAACAAGGCTCCCAAAAGGTTAACTTTTTTCAAAATCTAATGCGTATTTCATCTTTCAAATCAAAATCAAAAGGTCTCAAACATATAGCTCCGCCCCTTGAATTATATTATAAAAAACGTATAACTAACTAATATATAAATAAAATTAATAAAACCATAGCAACGAAAAGGGCAAAAGCTTCTAATTTTTTTTCGCTTCCCAAATCAATATGTGCGGACATTTTTTTAACTTCGGTTCAAATTCTTTAAACTCATCCTGACTCAGGACCAGGGAGCGGATTTTCCGCTTGATATATCGTTCAGTTTTTCTACTCAAATCATTTAGGTGGTACTGGTCGATATCACCCACCAGTAAAAGGTCAATAATGCCGGTATCCTTACCTTCTGCGTAGTCGTCTATGAGATAAGCCTGCTCCAGATCACCCAGTCTGGTAACGATACTATCTATAACCTGGTCAACACCCATAACTTTAGCAACCATCGATTTTAGTTCAGGGAAAAGGGTGTGTTTTTGATTTGCCTTGTAAAAGACCTGACGACCGTTTTTTTCTGATGTCAACAGGTTCGTATTTCTCAACAGGTTGAGCTCTTCTCGTACTGAATTGGTTGAAACATCGAATTCTTTGGCCAGTTCACGCAAGTATGATCGGGTCTCCGGGTTAAAGAAAAAACGTATAAGCAATTTTATCCGTGTCTTCGATGAAATAAGCCCTGTAAATAAATTTTCCAACTATGACTCCTTTATGAGTAGTATATCTACTCATAACATATCCATTTATTTTGTCAATTAATTTTTTAAAAAGTTTATTTGTCATCAAATGTTGTTTTGTGCTATTTAACCATAAAATTAAAACTTCATTTGTCGTAGAAATAGAGACGCGAAGGAAATTTGAATTTTCCTCTGCTTGCGGCGTGGGATAATTCAAAAAGATGATTTGAGTGGTATAGCCGCGTTTCGTAATATAGTAATACGATTTTATTATGGAAAAAAGCACGCCTGAAATTTATGACAAACATATTAAAGCCCTTATGGATATTAGTAGGGCCATTACGTCGGATCTTTATCTGGAAGATATTCTCAAACTGATTGTAATGGTCACGGCAAAAGTAACCGGGGTTGAAATCTGTTCTTTGTGGTTAATAGATGAAAGCGTAAGCCCCAGCAAGATCAGGCTCAAGGCCACACAGGCCATCGACCCGGATTATGTAAAAGACCGTTCCCTAAACATGGATGAAGGTGTGGTCGGCTTTGTGATTACTCATAACTCCCCGTTGATTATTAAAAATGTTTTGAAAGAGCCTAGATTCAAGGAAAAAGATATGGCCAAAAAACTTGGGCTGGTATCCATGATTGGTGTGCCCCTTCAGGTTAAGAATGAAAAAGTAATCGGGGTGATTAACTGCTTCACTGCCGGGACCCATAACTTTTCCGAAACAGAGGTAAACCTGATAACGACGGTAGCCAACCAGGCGGCGGCGGCCATAATCAACACGGAACTGATGGTAAAAACCAAGGTTATCCAAGAGGAACTCGAGACCCGTAAGCTTGTAGAACGTGCCAAAGAGATTTTAATGCGCCGGCGCAAAATGAACGGAAATGATGCATTTCGATGGATCCAAAAAAAGAGTATGGATTCACGGAAATCCATGCGCCATGTGGCTGAAGCTGTCATTCTTTCTGAAGAGTTTGAATAGTAAGCCAACCCGGACGAGCTGATACCAAGGAATTCTTGCCACCAAGGCACAAAGACACTAAGAAAAAATAACAAAATAAAATCCTTCGTGCCTGGCGGCATAAAAAAATTACCACAAAAAGCACGAAATTTACAACTAAGAAATTAAATATCTTTTAATAGACGGTTAGACGGCGATTTTTCAATTACATGGCTGAACGCTTGCAGCGTTTCTGATAAAATCTTTAATTCGGAAGTCTGTACAATAGGGATGTTATCAACCCCAGTTCGCTCCAAAGCTTCAATAATTGAATTTATAGTAATACCATTTATATCACGGGCTGGTTGATAGAATAGTTCGTTATTTTCTTTAGTTTCCGCATAGGAAAAAATTCCCCCGTCTACTAATTCATCGAGTATTTGCTGTACCAGACAAATCGGGATTTCCAGGGCTTGTGTAATTTTTGAGGCTGTTAGGGGTTTTTCTCCTCTGAAAAAAGCTTTTATTACTAAATGGGCAATTTGCAGGGAGATCAATTTCTTAAAGATCTGACTTAGATCTCGACAATCAGGTTCAAATTCATAACTATCAACATATTGATATGCAAAAGAGATTTCTGCTCCAAAAAGCATGATAAACCAACTCATCTGCAGCCAGATCATAAATAGAGGAAGTGCGGCGAAACTTCCATATATTGCATTATGTCTTGCTACCCCCACCTGAAAGAAAATATATGCCCATTGGCCAACCTGAAAAATCGTTCCGGTTATCACGCCGGCGACAAATCCGGAACTAAAATTTACCCTGGTGTTGGGCATGATAATATATATAAATATGAATAATATCCAAACCAGACAGTACGGTAATAATTTCAATATAAAAAATATAAATGGGTTAAAAATCCCCACTAGAGCAATCTTTTGCGTTATCAGTGTAATCTGGGTTGTTATGAATACCGTAACGCTGCTGGAAAGAATGACCAAGACCGGAGAGATAATTATTATGGAAAGATAGTCACTGAATTTTCTCCCAAATGTCCGGAGGTTGTTTATTTTCCATATGGCATTTAGAGAGCGTTCGATGTTTCCTAACAATTTAATAACGGCCCAGAAAAGAAAAGCTACACCGATACCCGCGATCATTTCCCCTCTTGTATTTTCTAAAAGTGAATGTGCGTAATGAACGATTTGTATCATTACTTCTTCCTGTCCCGGGAATTTTTCAAGAAGCTGTTGCTCAAGTAATTTTTGAAAACCAAAACCTTTGGCAATCCCGAAAGCCATGGCGACTATGGGAACAATGGAGAGTAAGGAATAAAAAGTAAGTGCCGACGCGCGCAAGATGCAATTATCTTCAACAAATCCGCGAACGGCTAAAATTAGAATCCGAAGTTGCCTGATGAAAAAAGATTTTGAGCGGGAATAGTCTTTTAATCGAATTTTCCAGATGTCGGTTTTGATAAAATTGATTATTTTCGACTTTACGGTCAGACTATCCGGCATTTGTATTTTTCTCTGTTTCTATACGCAATTACATGGTTTAAGATATAACCTGGGGTGGTGAAAATTGCCCATAATATGGCTTTTAAAAATATCCCATATTTATTCTTTCCCGTATGCCTGGTTTCAGGTGTCAGGGGCTAAGGTATGGATCAAATAATCCTGGATTTAAGCGCAAATAAAGTGAGACTTAGCGCCTGTGTTCATCATTCCTGAAACCTGACACCTGAAACCTGACACCTGAAACCTTAATATATAGAAGATATGGAACAAAAATGGGATTAAAATGCTATCTGTATACACTGCGATTTTCACACCCCAGATATAACCTGGCTATGTTATACAAACACGCTGTATCTCGGCTAAATCAGTAAACCCTTTGAGCATTTTAGCAATACCATCCTGTGTCAGCGTGGTCATGCCCTGATTGGAAGCCTGAATAAAGAGTTCCTCAGAAGTCGCCTTTTTTTTGATCATTCTTTTTATTTCTTTTGTGCCTTCCATCAGTTCATGTATTCCGATTCTGCCTTTATAGCCGGTTCCGTGACAATTATCACAACCATCGGCTTGGTAAACGACTGTATCAGGCGTGAGCTCAAGCCCGGAGGAATCAAAATATTCTTCGCCATAAAGTTTTTTAATAACATAAATATCTTCGTCTGAAGGGCGATATTTTTTTCTGCATTTTTTACACAATACCCTTGCCAGCCTTTGGGCCAGCACAGCTTTAAATGCATCGGAGAAATTAAGAGGATTGATCCCCATATCCAGAAGCCGGATAATAGTTTCAGGAGCACTGTTGGTATGCAAAGTTGATAATACCATATGGCCGGTGAGTGACGCCTCAACTGCGATGGACGCAGTTTCTTGATCCCGCATTTCGCCGATCATAATCACATCGGGATCGGCCCTTAAAAACGATCGCATGATTTTAGCAAAATCAAGGCCAATTTTTGCATGGCATTGGACCTGCCGCAGGCCGGGCTGGGTGATTTCCACCGGGTCTTCCGCCGTCCATATTTTAATCCCGGGTTTGTTAATATATCCGAGAGCCGAATGAAGGGTGGTGGTTTTTCCTGATCCGGTAGGCCCTACAACAAGGAAGAGTCCGGTAGGTTTGGAAATGACTCTTTTGACGGTTTTAAGATTTTTCTCATTCAACGCTACATCCTCAAGTTTTCTGGCACCGGCTTCTTCCAGAATTCTCAATACAATATCTTCATACCCACCCATAGTGGGGATTGTAACAATTCTGAGTTCAAACGGTTTGATTCCCTTGCGCTTGAATTTGATCTTGCCGTCCTGAGGGAGACGTTTTTCAGCAATATCAAGTCCGCTCATAATCTTGATTCTTGACGATATAGCTTTAACATAAGTAATCGGTACCTGCAAAAAATCTTGGCAGACCCCGTCAATTCTGAATCGAATGCTGGTTGTCTTATTCATGGGAGACGGTTCAATATGGATGTCTGAGGCATTTTTTCTGTAAGCCGAAATGAGAATTTGATCAACCATTCGTACTACCATACTGGAAGATTCATCAAACTCTTCGACGATTTCATCTTCCTCCTCTACTTCAAAGTCTATATTAGATATGATGTCAAAACTATTAACAACATTTTCATCAGTAATGCTTTCGGTTTCATGCTTTTTATCAAAAAAGTATTTTATAATTTTTTTGATATCTTCTTTTATGCCGACGAAATAATTGATATTGTTTGTATATATAAGGGCTGATATGTAATCAGTTTTAATAAGGTCAAAAGGATCATCAATCAAAATATCGACAGTCCTGCTCGTCATTTCCCAATTTAGCGGAACCCAGCTATACTGTAAAAGAAAAGACCGTTTAAGTTTGGTTAAAAGTTCATAAGGAACTGGTATATCATGGCTAAAGGCTATAAAAGGACACTTGAAGAACAATGAAAGGGATTTCCCGATCTCTTTTTTTTCTATTCTGTTCTGTTTCATAAGGACATATTCTACGCTATGTTCTGTTTTTTTGGATATTGCAAGGGCGTTTTGTAGCTGGCTGGTGGTAACCAGTTTGGATTCGAGGAGGTAACTATATCTGGAATCATAAGCGCGGCCGCTTAGGAGTAGTTCAGTCCGAGTTTGCAATCCCTCATATTCCGGATCGATTTTCTTGACCTGTTCGTAAAGTTCGAGTGCAAGATCCGTATGCCCATATTTTTCCATCTTAGCGCCAAGCTTATAGAGGATATCGGACTTTTCCTGATCGCTTAAATTTTTTTCTTTAATAAGTTTTTCAATATAATCGATAACCTTTGAAGGAGAATGAATGGCAAAAAGGCATTCCGATAAGTCCCCAATGATTTTTATAATAGGATATTCCTTGTCAAACAGTTTTGTATATTCCTCCACAGCTTCTCTAAAGAGGCCCAATTCCTTTAAAGACAAAGCGCTGATGAAAATTGCATGAGCCGTTTCTTCAGAATCCATGGTTTCTTTGAGATAGGAAATATCCTGATCGGAGAAGGATGGAACCTCTTTTTCGAGACGTTCAATCTCCTCCTTTAACAGGGCAATTTTTTGCTGGACGGTTTTCCTGATATCGGGATCGAGTTCAGTGGAAATAGAAAGTATTTCTTCATATATTTCAAGTGATTCCGCAAATAATTCTTGGGATCTGTAAGTCTCGGCTTCTCTTATTTTTAGATCAATGTCTATCTTTTCATTTTCATGAATATCGCTCATTGCTTTAAAACCTTCGTTATCATTCAATAGATTTCAGACTGGCAAAAAAATCTGCATGATAACTTACAGCCTGTCTTGTAGAGAGGCTACCGTTAAGGATATCGCTTTTTTAAGGGTTTCAACAACATTGAAGCCGGTTATGGCACTTGCCTCAAAAGAAGGCGCTAATAATTGACTGTTCAGATCATTATTCAGTGTGTTATATGATAAAAGTGGAATGCCGTGTTTCTCCAGATCCCTTTTGTTATACTGAAAGACAAGGGGGGTCTGAAGAATATTTTTTCCAAACATAGCAAGATTTTCTTTTAAATCCTGTAGAGAATCAATATTCGACTGTTGTCTTAACACCATGGAGTCAGCCACAAAAATAACACCATCCACCCCTTTTAATACCAACTTTTTAGTGGCTTTGTATTGAACCTGACCGGGTATAGTATAAAGATGAACCTTGATTTTATAACCTTTTACCATTCCGATATTCAATGGTAAAGAATCATAAAACAGGGCATTGTCTCTGTCTGTATTTATCGATGCCAGCTTTCCTTTGATGTGTTTTTTGAATTTATTGTAGAGATACTTTAGATTGCTCGTTTTTCCAGCTCGACCCGGTCCGTAATAAACTAATTTTACCTCAACCTCCTTTTTATTCGGATTTAATATTGCCAAAATAGTTTCCTTTTGCAAATTAAGAATCTGTTAAAAGTCAAATTTATCGCGTTTTAGTTCCTTAATTAGTAACATCTCAATAAGTTCTGGTGTATTAAAAGGTAATATTGATCCGAATCCATAATTTATTGAGAAATTACCTTGATTGTGCATCTTGTGCTTTTTATGACAAAACTTTTTTTCTTCTCGCCACAAAGCCGCCAAGACCCTAAGAAAGAATATCAAAAGAATATCCTTAGTTCTCAATAAGTTGGGACAAGTTTAAAAAGTCATTTATATAATTATTATCGTCACTCCTGCAAAGGCGGGAATCCAGTAATTTTGCAGATTTTCTGGATTCCCGTTTTCACAGGAATGACCTTTTATACCGGAACTTATTGAGAAGTTACAAAAATTCTAATCACACTATTTTACCAATTCCATTCTATATTATCAATATAATAATACCTGAATAATAATGCCTGAATTTTGCATGAAAATTAATGAGATTTTTTAAACGGCCTAATTGGAGCGGGTATAGACAAAATTCAGGTAATATATCGCTAAGAAATATAGCCCTCGGAACATACCCTAAAAATTAAGAAAACTTCTTGATTGACACGATATTTTCATTCAAATATTATTAGTTAATAATGGATATGCTGTTATTTCAATAGGATTCGCCGATTAGTCGTAACATCTCAATAAATTATGGATTCGGCTCAATATCACCATTTAATACACCAGAACTTACGAATAGTCTTTGTTAACATTCGGAGATGATAACCATGAAATTGCCGTTTACCATGTCATTCAAAAGAATGAAACCTTTTCAGGTTGCATTTTTTGTATTTTGTTCAATAGATATCTTTGATGGCTTTGTAAAAAGTCCAAATTCTGTGTTGCGCTTCATTCCTCGTCACCACAACAAGCTATAAGTATGTTCTCTCAGGGATCGGTGGATAACCGATTCTTCTAAATTTGCGCGCCTTTTTATCCCAGGGGTTTTATGCGGGGGAATTTGGAGCTTTTTACTTTATCATGAAAAGCCTGGTCCTTTGAGCCAGGTCAGAGTTCTCCGGCTCTGCCTTGGAGTTTGGTGTTTTAAATCACAAATCCCAAGCACCCCGCCAAAAGAACGGCGGGCAGGCAAATTACA